>JBDSIC010000022.1:0-9862 GCA_039918195.1 Mucilaginibacter sp. | reverse complement strand
ATTGGCATAAACTTAATCTCACGCCACGAGGCATGCTCGGTTCCGGCCCGAATTATCATCTCTTTCTTTAACGATCGGCCTGCCATAGCCGAAAGGAGGCAGCGGGTTACCTGCCATGAGATATCTTCATCAATAAAATTTAAAATGTTATCCCCCAACGCCGGGGCTTTTTGATAAATATTATGAAAATAGCCCGCAGCCGACTTATTAAAGGCCAATATCTCAAAATGCTTGCCTATCAGCATGTGCAGGTCGTTACTGCTGTCAAATACGGCCTTCAATTTTAATTCCGAGTCGGCTATCAGCAAATTTTGCTGTATGGATTTCTTGTGCTGAACTTCGAGATTTTGCAGGCTGGAGTTGAGCTGCATCAGGTTCATTACCTGTTTAGATAGTACTTTCAGTGTCTTTTGCTGCAGCTCATTTAATTCTTTTGGCTGAAACCCAACTACACACAGGGTGCCTATAGCATAGCCATCATCAGTTATTAACGGCGAACCGGCGTAAAACCGCACAAAGGGGGCCGATGCTACCAGCGGGTTCGATGAAAAACGCGCATCATCTGAAGTGTCGGGCACTACCAGCAATTCATCCTGTTTTATAGTATGGTTGCAAAGGGCTAACTCACGCGGCGTACTGGTCATATCAACACCTGTGCCGGCTTTAAACCATTGCGTTTCCTTACCTAAAAGCGTTATTAAGGCTACCGGGGTTTCACACACCTGCGCGGCAAGGTCTACAATGTCTTTCAAATCATGGGCAATGGCTGCATCAAGGTTAATAAACCTGTCCACGGCGTTTAGGCGGCTGTAATCGTTATCCATTTAGTTAGAATTGCGTTAAGCTATTGAGAAGTAGTCCCTTGTATACACAAGTATACGTAAACAAACACGGGGTGGTTTGCTTACATACATAAAAAATTAGGCCCAATTATTAAATTGACCGAAACAAAACCGGCAATACGTACAGACCCTTATTCTAAAGGCTGTACTTCAGGCAGAGTATACGCTTTCTACCCTGTCCCTTAAGTTATAGCCGGATGCCATTACTTCACCATAGGCACCGGCAGTACGTATGGCTATCAGATCGCCGCGATAAGATACCGGCAGGTCGACATCCTTACGGAAGCAATCGGTGCTCTCGCATATAGGGCCTACGACGTCGTATTTTGAGATTTGAGATTTGAGATTCGAGATTCGAGACCCGCTTCCGTCTTCCGGACTTTCGGACTTTCCAGCTTCCTGACTTCTCCTGCTCAAATTATCTATAGCATGATAAGCCTGGTACAGCATAGGGCGCATAAGTTCCGTCATACCGGCATCAAGCACTAAAAAGTTCTTTTTAAGGCCATTTTTTACATACAGCACCCTTGATATCAAGGCGGCGCTTTGGGCAACCAGCACACGGCCCAGCTCAAAATGAACTTCCTGGCCGGGGCGTACATTCAAAAAGTCTTTAAAAACCTTAAAATAGGCTTCAAAATCGCCTATGGTATTGGTATCGGGATGGTAATAATCCACACCTAAACCCCCGCCTGTGTTAAGCACTTTCACTGTAAAGCCATGCTCCTCAAACCAGGTCTGCATTTCGTTAATACGGATGCAAAGGCTTTTGTAAACCTCCAGATCGGTAATTTGCGACCCTATGTGGAAGTGTATGCCTACAAACTGGAGGTTTTTGCTTTTACGAAGTGTGCCAGCCACATCATTCAACTGCCAGGTGTTAATGCCGAATTTGTTCTCATCAAGCCCGGTAGTAATGTAATGGTGCGTATGCGCGTCCACATTCGGGTTAATGCGTATAGCTACATTGGCCGTTTTATTTTTTGCTGCCGCGAGGTCGTTAATAATTTCCAGTTCCTGCACTGATTCTACATTAAAGCAGAATATATCCGCATCAAGCGCCGCATTTATTTCTTTATCAGATTTACCCACACCCGCAAAAACCACTTTGCCTTTATCAAACCCGTGCGCTATGGCAGCCTTCACTTCATTACCGCTCACGCAATCAGCCCCAAAACCGTACGATTGTATGGTATCAAGCACCTTCGGGTTAAAATTAGCCTTCATGGCATAATGCACATGAAACCCATATTTATCCGAAGCCTGCCGGCATGCGGCCAATGTTTGGCGCAGTACCTCAAGGTCGTAGTAATAGAAAGGGGTTTCTAATTGCTGTAAACGTGTTATGGTATCGGTGTTGAACATGTGTTGTAATTTTTGCCTCACCCAACCTTCTCCAAAGGAGAGGGCTTTGAAAAGCCTTTTTTTAAAGTCCTCTCCTTTGGAGAAGGATTTAGGTGAGGCTTTAAAAAAGCCCCTTATGTAAGCTTTTCAGCGCCTCGTTCTTGTACTCAGTTTTTACCAGCAGCGATAAGTTGTTGTTGCTGCCGCCGTATGATATCATCCTTATGGGGATGTGTTTTATTGCCTCGAGCACGCGTGCGGCATAACCGAACTGCTCGGCACCAAAATCGCCAACTACGCATACAATGGTATGGTCTTCGTCTACCTCAACCGAGCCAAAGGTGTTCAGCTCTTTTTTGATATCTTCGATGTAGGTCATATCATCAATAGTTAACGATACCGCCACTTCTGAGGTAGTTATCATGTCAATTGATGTTTTGTAACGCTCAAACACTTCGAAAACCCGGCGTAAAAAGCCATAAGCCAGCAGCATGCGGCTTGATTGTATCTTGATAGCCACAATTCCATCTTTAGCAGCTATGGATTTTATCTTGTTCTTCTCGCTGTCGTTGGTAATTAACGTGCCCTGTGCCTGCGGATCCATCGTGTTCAGCAAGCGTACGGGTATCTTGTACTTCTGCGCCGGGAATACGCTTTGCGGGTGTAATATCTTTGCCCCGAAATAGGCCAGCTCGGCTGCCTCGTCAAATGACAGCTGCGCGATGGGTTTTGTGCCCTGAACAATACGCGGGTCGTTATTGTGCATACCGTCTATGTCGGTCCATATCTGTACTTCCTCGCTGCGAATGCCCGCCCCAATCAGCGATGCTGTATAATCGCTGCCGCCGCGGCGCAGGTTATCTATCTCGCCAAAGCTGTTACGGCAAATATATCCCTGGGTAATAAACAGGTTGTTATCCGGTGCTTTATCAAGCAGCGGCGTTAAATGCGACGTGATATGCTCTACAACCGGCTCGTTATCCTCGTCGGTTTTCATAAACTCCAAAGCCGGCAACAATACCGATGGCACGCCTATTTCTTTCAGGTATACATGGTATAACGTGGTCGAAAGCAATTCGCCCTGCGCCAGTATTATCTTATCTTCAATGGGTGTGAACAGATCGTTGGCAAAACCGCTAAGCAGGCCAAAGTGATAGTCTATCACTTCCTTGCCCTGCGCTAAAAACTCAGGGTTTGCAAAAAGTTCTTTTATAAAAATTTCGTATTTACCCTTCAGGGTAGCAATCAATTGGGCGGCCTTCAGCTTATCGCCGGCAAGGTATGCCTGCCCTATTTCAACCAAATTATTGGTAGTGCCCGATACTGCAGACAGCACTACAATCTGCCTTTGCGACGCATCAACTATATCCAGCAGTTTTTTCATCCTTTCGGGACTGCCAACTGATGTGCCGCCAAATTTTAAAACCTTCATTATTTATCTATGCATTTTAGCTAAAATAACCCGGTGTTGCTGCACCCATTTTAGCGGCGCTAAAAATAGGATTTTTAAAGCTCTATAGCTAATATGAGCGAAATAAAATTGATAGTAAGCAGTAGATACATAATATATCCCCCTTTCGATCATTTGTTCTGTGCCATTGTTTAATCACCGGCACCGCCATCCACTCAAATTTTAAAACTTTAATTTTTTGTTTCCGTTTAGCATAAAATATTGATATTCTTGTATCAATTACAACGCACTAAAACAAGAATTTAAATACTTATCTATAACATGGGCAAAATAAAATTTGGAACTGATGGCTGGCGTGCAATAATCGCCGATGACTTCACCGTTGAAAATGTTAAACGTGTAGCCTACGCCACAGCGTTATGGCTTAAACAGGAATTTGAGAACCCTACCGCCGTTGTAGGTGCCGACCCGCGTTTCGCCGGTCCGTTATTTGCTGATGTTACTACGCAGGTACTTGCATCGCAGGGTGTTAAGGTTTTCCGCGCTTCCAATATCTTTGTATCAACACCCATGATATCATTGGGTACAGTACGCAAAGGCGCTTCTGCCGGTATCATTATAACGGCAAGCCACAACCCGCCGGCGTACAACGGTTACAAAATAAAGGCCTTTTACGGCGGCCCGGCCACACCGGATGATATTGAAAAAGTAGAATCGCAGATACCTGATACTATCGACCTTACATTAAAAACAGTGGCCGATTATGAGGCCGACGGGCTGGTAGAGTTTATAGACCTGGAAGATATGTATGTAAAGCATGTTGAAGACAACTTTGATATGGATGCCATACGTAACTGCGGCCTTAACTGGGCTTACGATGGCATGTACGGTGCCGGCCAAAATGTAATGCGCCGCATTTTACCTGATATTACCTTTATACACAGCGAGCATAACCCCGGCTTTGACGGGCAGGCCCCCGAGCCTATCCAGCGTAACCTGCAGGAGTTTGAACAGCTGATAAAACTATCTGAAGGCGAAATCGCCTCGGGTTTGGTTACCGACGGCGATGCCGACCGTATTGGCTTGTATGACAGCGAAGGCAACTTTGTCGATTCGCACCATATTTTGCTGATACTGATACACTACCTGTTTAAAGTAAAAGGCCAAACCGGCGACGTATACTCTACCTTCTCATGCACCAGCAAGATCCAAAAACTTTGCGATGCTTACGGGCTGACCAACACGGTTACCAAGATCGGCTTTAAGTATATCTGCGACCTGATCGTGAACTCTGGCCGCCCGTTCTTAGTGGGTGGCGAGGAGTCGGGCGGTATAGCTACCGCAGGCCACATCCCCGAGCGTGACGGTATTTGGATAGGTTTAATTATTTGGGAATTTATGGCCAAAACCGGCCGCAGCCTGGGCGATATCGTACAGGAAATTTACGACGTGGTAGGCAAATTCGCCGTTGAACGTTACGACCTGCATGTTACCGAAGAACTGAAACAAAAGATTATCAGCAACAGCAAAACCGGCGTGTATGCTTCATTTGGCGGCCTTAAAGTGGTACGCACCGAAGACATGGACGGCTTCAAATTCTTTTTTGAGGATGAAACCTGGGTGATGATACGCCCATCAGGCACAGAGCCTGTATTGCGTGTATACTGCGAAGCCCCAAGCAGTGCTGATTCATTCAGGATACTTGATAAGGTTAAGGCTGACCTGCTGGCCTCATAATATTTTAACAAGTGATTGATAAAAAGAGTTTGCCTGCGGGCAGGCTTTTTTTGTTTAGCAACCTACTGTTGTATGTTGCCCAACAAGTTTGTATAACTTCCCTTTTGCAGCCGGTTTTGAAAGGTAAAGGGTAATGGAGGTGACGTTCTCATCAGTCGCGGTATCCATCACCAGGTCGGGAATATTGTCTCCATCTATATCCCCCACCAGAATTATTTCTCTTAGATAGGAGATGTTTGGCGCGCCAAGCAGCAGCTGTTCTATCTTTCGCCCGTTGATAGTTGCCGATATGTATAGCCGGTAATTTGTTATGGTGTACTCTTTAGCCTTGATATCCCAGGGTTGCTTATTGCCGAAAGCGTAAAGCAAATATTGCGTTCCTTTATAAGTAAACCCTTGTTTTTCTCCGGGCATTGGAGCCATTTTGCCTGGCATTGCATCTATTTTTCGCATGGATAAACCGTTCATTCCCGATATAAGCAAAGCGCAAGATTCGGCATTATCTACTATGATATCGATACCTGTTTTTTGCCCGGCTTCGTCTCCAATGTCTTCAAAATGTTGTGTTTTTACAGTGGCCGGCGCCAGGTAGTAACCTGTATCATTTTTAAAGATACCTGTCCACTTAAGTGAACTTGCCTTTTTTATTACCTCATTGCTATGGAAACTCCCGGCAGTTGTGATATTTACGGGATAAACAAGGCTATCATTAGGGTACCATTTATAAATTGTATCACGCCCGTATTTTCCTTTGTAGGTTGTCTTTATTAATGTTGTATATCTCTTATGAACGACAACCTGCTTTTCAGTCGATACTCCAGCCTTTTCTTTAGGTCTGCAAGCTATCAAACATACTATTATAACCGGGATGATGTAGAATTTCATGATATGGCAAATGGGTTTATACAAATAAACAAATTTACTTTGATCAATTGATGGCACGCCGGATTCAGCAGGCAGGCTACTAAATATTTTTTATTATTTTGCGGAATGAAACGCTCCCTCCTCTTTTTGCTTTTTATCGTGTTCTGCCTCTCATCATCCGCACAGGAAACAAATAAGCTGCTAAAAAGCATCCCGGTTCAACAAAACCCATCTTTAGCTAATGATAGCCTGCTGGCCGCGTATGACCTGTCGCCAATTTGGCTTTATACGCAAAATTCGATGGTGTTCGGCTATATTGGCGAAGGTTACCTGCGTATCCGCGTCAAATTTATCACCATTACCAAAGACAAAACAGCTAATGATGTTTACCATGTATACGGCAAATCAATGGTGAAAACCAACATTACTGAATTCAGGGGGACACTTAAAATTAACCACATATTAAAACGTATTACCGCCGGCACCGACACCGCAAAATATGCGATCACAGGCGAATATAACTTTGCCGAAAGCCGCGACCTGCCACATTCCGGCATCTTCAAAGGCTTCTTTGTGTCGAAGATATATATCGACAAGGCTAATAAGGTGCATTACGACGATATAGACCTAAATGCCGACAGCTTTGCAAACAACCAATTTACCGGCGACTGGAACAATTACAACAACATACAGGTACAGCGCTGCAACTGGGGCGATTACCGCATACCCAATTCAGGTGATTTTGACGGCGGCGCAGGCGAGTTTTTCCCTAACAGCAAATACATTAGCATGGGCTGGCAAAACGTGGTTGACTTAAATGCCGGCGGCGAAAAAGGCGCGCAGGCAAAAAAAGAGGAAGAAAGGGAGTGGTGGAAATGATCCATCCCTTTAATAATGATATGCTCACCTCGGAAGAGCACGAGCTGATAAATTACATATATAATCATCTAAGCCTGAAATCCGATACGGCGGTTACAGAGGTAGTTGATTTTGACCTAAATAATTTTTCGCTGTTTGCTCATTATAAAAATTTACAAATTCTAAGCACAATAGCGATAAGACGTGCGGAAAATGCTTTCCTGTCGTTTATCAAATTGAATTACACCTCACCCGGTGGAAAAAGAGGCGATCATGACAATATTGAATTACAGTTATGGGGTTATGCAATACTCCGTAAAGATTTTGGCCATGTATTGATAAGGTCCGAAAATTTTGCCGATAAATTATTGGAATTAGTATGCCCTGTAGAAATTGATTTTGATGATGATAACCTATTCAGCAAGCAATTTTATGTAGTTGCTGATGATAAAGACAAGGCTGTATCAGCCATGAATTTCAGTTTCAGAAACGTGGTAACTCAACTTCCGGAAGGTGATTTTTTAATTGAAATAGTTAAAGATCAGCTAATAATAGGCAACCGCAAACCTGCGTCGATAGAAAGTACGGAGCAGTTAGGCAAATTTATCACAACTGTTGCCTTGTTAAGGTAGCTAAAATAGCTGATTAAAGTTTAGCCTTGCTTTGCGCTACGGTGTGAATATCAGGGTTTTGATAGTCTTTTTCTATCAAACCGTCGCGCATACGTACTATGCGGTGTGCATGCTGGGCAATGTCCTCTTCGTGAGTTACAATGATGATGGTATTGCCTTTGGCGTGAATATCTTCAATAAGGCCCATTATCTCGATAGAAGTTTTGGTATCAAGGTTACCGGTAGGCTCATCGGCTAATATGATAGACGGGTTATTGATAAGCGCCCGGGCAATTGCTACACGCTGGCGCTGCCCGCCCGAAAGCTCGTTGGGCTTATGTTTTACCCTGTCGCCTAAACCAACATTGGTTAACGCCTGCTGGGCACGTTCAGAGCGTTGCTGTTTATTTACCCCGGCATATACCAGCGGCAATGCCACATTATCAAGCGAGGTGCTTCGCGGCAGCAGGTTAAATGTCTGGAAAACGAAACCTATCTCTGAATTACGCACTTCGGCCAGTTCATCATCACTCATTTTGCTTACGTTGATGCCATTCAGGATATACTCACCCTTGGTAGGCGTATCCAAACAGCCCAAAATATTCATCAAAGTAGATTTACCCGAGCCCGACGGGCCCATCAGTGCCACAAATTCGCCTTTATTTATAGTTAACGATACCGATTTAAGCGCGTGGATAACCTCGGTGCCTATCACGTATTTGCGTCCTACGTCGGTAATAGAAATAAGTGGCTGCATTTGTTTTTGTTGGTTTGACTGTGGTAGGATATGAAATGTTACAGATTTTTTGTCCGAAAGTCGGGAAGTCCGAAAGTCCGAAAGAAAAACTGTTTTTTGGTTTAGCGATGTTCGTCTTTCGGACTTCCTGACTAAAAACTATTTCTCAATCACCTTCGCCACTAAAAAATGACTATCATCGTGCTTAGGCGCATTTAACAAGGCTTCTTCGGTAGTGATTACCTGTTTCACCACATCGTCGCGCAATACATTTTTTTCGGTGGTCATGTATACCAATGGCTCAACACCTGTTGTGTCTACCTCGTTAAGTTTGGCCATAAAATCAAGTATACGGCTCATATCCTTTATCATTTCCTGCTTTTCATCCTCTGCAAGTTCTAAGCGTGCCAGGTGAGCTATTTTATCTACAGTTTCTTTGTCAATGGTCATGCGCTTTCCAGTTTTTGTTTGATGATGCTGTGAACCATGTCTTTCAGCATATCCGAATCATCAGCGGTTAAATGAGCCGTTTCAATGGGCTTGTGTACAAATATATTACAAACACCCGGTTTACTGCCATATTTGCTGCCGTCATCCCACAAAATTTGCCAGGTGTTGGCCGAGCTTACCGGGATAATAGGTATTTTATGCTCGATAGCCAATCGGAAAGGCCCGTTTTTAAACGCGATCAATTCGGGCGGATAAGTTTCAGCTATAGTGCCTTCGGGGAAAATAACCATGGTAACACCCCGCTTTAACCGCTCGGCCGCAGCAGTAAACGCCCTGAAGGATGACATTTTGCTTTCGCGGTTAACCGGTATATCCACCGTGCGGAAAAAAAGGCGGGTAACAATACCCTCCAGCAAGTCATCCTTGCCCATAAAGCAAATGTTATTTTTAAAGGCGAGGCTCACCGCCGTAATATCTAAGTTAGACGTATGGTTAGGACAAATGATGTAGGTTTTAGACCAGTCTATTGGTTGTTCGTACCCTATATTATAGGTAATACCGGTCATTAGGGAACTGGTAAAGCCCCAAACCCGGCGCACCCTGTTCATGTATTTAAAACGGTCGGGTTTGCGAGAGAAGTAGTACAAGAACGGCCAAAGCAGGAAATAAAAAAAGCCGACACTGAGCCTGTAAAGTTGGGTGTGGGCTTTCTTCAATATCAATTTCATCGCCATCAAAAATATAAAAAATACTTACTTTCGCCCCTATGGAAACTGTTGTTAGTGGTATCCGGTCAACCGGCAACCTGCATTTGGGTAATTATTACGGCGCTATACAAAACTTTATAAAAATGCAGCACGAGTATAATTGCTACTTTTTTATAGCCGACCTGCATTCGCTTACCACGCACCCTACCCCTGTCAATTTGCACAACAGTGTAAAACAGGTAATGGTAGAATATTTAGCCGCCGGTATAGACCCCGAGAAAGCAACTATATATGTACAATCT
>JBDSIC010000021.1:0-6643 GCA_039918195.1 Mucilaginibacter sp. | reverse complement strand
AATACCACCCTGCCGGGGTGACTAAGTCGGTTCTATTGCAAATTTTTTATAGTGTTGACGTTTGTATAATTAAAAATTAAGCGAGATTTGAAAAAGCCAAGGCAAGAAACACATCATTCAATATTGTGAAATGAACATACAAGAACAAATCGAAACGTGTATTTCCAGCCAACCTGCACCAAAACGCAGTGATATGACTGAGTTGCATACCCGCATACTTCAAGTATTACCGGGATGTAAGCTATGGTTTTTAGATGGCAAAGACAGCGAAAATAAAATTGTTAGTAACCCAAATATAGGCTATGGATCCTACACCATAAAATATGCTAACGGAACAACAAGAGAGTTTTATCAAATTGGCTTGAGTGCAAACACAACCGGGATATCTATTTATATTCTTGGTATTGAGGATAAGACGTATTTATCCCAAACGTATGGGGGGAAAATAGGCAAGGCGAGCGTGACCGGGTATTGCATTAAGTTTAAAGCGCTAAAAGATATAAACATTGATGTACTTGAAGCGGCAATACGATATGGGGTTGAGGCTACGAGTGAAGCTTGAATTTTAAGCTGATACGCTACCAAATTGTTACATAAGTCAATATGTTATTACATATATTTATCGGCAGAAAACAACCAATTTTTTAACCAATGGAAAGACGGAAATTCATACAAAATGTATCTGTTTCAGGTACAAGTTTTTTGATAGGCTCATCACTTTCAGCATCAGGATTTTATAAAGGCTCGCCCAATAACAAGGTAGTTGTAGGAGTGGTAGGTGTTAACAGCAGGGGCGGTTTCCTGGCACAAAAGCTGGCTAAACTTAAGGATGTTGAAATTGGCTATATATGCGATGTTGACAGCAATGTACTGGCACGCGTTATTGCCGATATTGAAAAACTTACAGGCAAAAAACCGCAGGGATTTACCGATATACGCAAGCTGCTTGAAAAGAAAGACCTTGACGCCATTGTTGTAGCCACCCCCGACCACTGGCATGCACCAGCCACCATTATAGGGTGCCAGGCAGGCAAGCATGTTTACGTTGAAAAGCCGTGCAGCCACAACCCGCGCGAGGGCGAAATGGCTGTAGCTGCAGCTGCCAAATATAACCGTATTGTACAAATGGGCAGCCAGCGCCGCTCGTTTAACAATGTGCAGAAGATGGTAGATGAGATACACCAGGGCATAATTGGCCGCACTTACTTTGCCCGGGGGTGGTACACCAACCGCCGCCTGAGCATTGGCACAGGCAAGCCGGCAGCCGTACCTACTAATTTAGATTATGATCTTTGGCAGGGATATTCTCCGCGTAAGCCATATAAGGATAACCTGATACATTATAACTGGCACTGGTTTTGGAACTGGGGTACCGGCGAGGCCCTTAATAACGGCACACATGAAATCGATGTGATGCGCTGGGGGCTTGGCGTACAATTCCCTAACCAGGTTACTTCATCAGGCGGACGTTTTGCCTTTAAGGATGACTGGGAAACGCCCGATACGCAAACCATACTGGCCAATTTTGATAACAACACGGCCCTGTCATGGGAAGGCCGCAGCTGTAACCAATATTACCAGGGCGATGGCCGCGGCGTAATTTTTTACGGCGAAAATGGCAGCATTTATTATGGCGGTGGCAATGCTTACAAAGTGTTAGATGGTGATAACAAACTGGTGAAGGAGGTGACAGACGCTACCGTGGTTGACCCTACCAACAAGCTTAGCCCCGCCGAAATGCTGGATATTGTGCACCTGCAAAATTTTGTGAACGCTATACGCGGCACCGAAAAAGCAACCGCGCCAATTACTGAAGGGCATATATCAACTACTATAGGCCAACTGGGTAACATAGCGTTGCGCACCAACCGCGTGTTAAATCTCGACAGCAAAAACGGTCATATATTAAATGATGCCGAAGCGGCCAAACTTTGGGGCAGGGAGTATGAGCCGGGGTGGAATTTGAAGGTGTAAGAGCCTCACCCAACCCTCTCCAAAGGAGAGGGCTTTATAAACACGTTGACATTTCTCAATTAACAATCACACTACCAATGATATCAACCAAAAAAATAGTAACAATTACAGTAATAGCTGCCTTACTGGCGGGGCCGGCATCGGCACAAATAAAAAAGGGCTATGTGAGCCTGTTTGACGGCAAAACCCTAAACGGCTGGAAACGGCTGGCAGGTAGCGCTGATTATCAAGTGGTGGACGGTACCATACAGGGCACTACCATACTCGGCTCCGGCAATACTTTTTTAGTGACTGAAAAGGAATATGGCGATTTTGTACTGGAACTGGATGCCAAACTGGAAAGCGATGTAAGCAACTCGGGCATACAAACACGCAGCCACTTCGACGCGGCAGGCTATGGCGGCAAGGGCAAAGTGTACGGCCGCCAGTACGAAATAGACCCAACGGCCCGTGGCTGGAGCGGTGGTATTTACGACGAAAGCCGCCGCGACTGGATATACCCGCTTGACCTTAACCCCAAAGCTAAAGCCCAATTTAAAGTAGGCGAATACAATCACATAAAAATTGAATGCATCGGCAACGAAATGAAAACCTGGATAAATGGTATAGCCGCCGCATACGTGGTAGATACTGTTGACGCAAAAGGCTTTATCGGGTTGCAGGTACACGGTATTTTAGCCGAGTCGCAAGCCAACAAAAAGGTTTGGTTTAAAAATATACAAATAAAAACCACCAAACTGAAACCCGAGGCATTTGACAAGGGTATTTACGTAGTGAATTTTGTAACCAACAACATAAGTGCCTACGAGCAGCTGGATGGTTGGAAACTACTGTTCGACGGCAAGACAGGCAACGGATGGAAAAGCGCGAAAACCAGTAACGGCTTTCCGGAAAAAGGCTGGTCGATAAGTGAGGGTATTATCAGCGTGGCCCCTTCAAACGGCGGTGAATCGACCAACGGCGGCGATATTATCACTAATGACCAGTACAGGGCCTTTGATCTTTCTTTCGATTTTAAGATAACCGAAGGTGCCAACAGCGGGGTAAAATATTTTGTTACGATGAATGAAAAAACACAGGGCTCGGCCATTGGGCTGGAGTACCAGGTACTGGATGATGAGCGGCACCCGGATGCTAAACTGGGCCGGGACGGCAACCGTACCATGTCATCGCTTTACGACCTGATAAAAGCCAACAAGCAACCGCGGTTTGTTCACCCGCCCAACCAATGGAACACCGGCCGCATCGTAGTGTACCCAAACAACCATGTAGAGCATTACCTTAATGGTGTAAAAGTGCTGGAATATGAGCGCGGCTCAAAGGAATTTAAGGACCTGGTAGCCATCAGCAAATACAAAGTGTGGGAAAACTTTGGCGAAGCCCCGCAAGGCCATATCCTTCTGCAGGATCATGGTAACGCGGTGAGCTTTAAAAATATAAAAATTAAATCGCTGTAACCGTCAGTTTTACATCAAATAAAGAAAATGCCTTTTGTATTACGCAAAAGGCATTTTTTTTACATCTTCATTATAATAACTTGTATTTACAAGTCATATAATATTTCGCTTATATAAAGAAGCATATGTAGATACTTTCAAACAAGTTTGGATTTATCAATAATTAATATTACATTTGACTTAAATACAATCGATTGCATCTACTAATTTATTATCGATTAACTCATTTCAGTCTCCAATTATTATCTATATATTAATCGTAATGTACATACATGACTGTATGATTATTTATATGTAATGATATTATTATAAAACATATATAACAATAATAACCACTAACCAACTTTAATTATGAGAAACAAACCAATGCTCTTATTGATGGCCACAGCGGGCCTATTGATCGTTCAAGGCTGTAAACGTACTGAGCTAAAAAAACCGGAAGCCGCCCAAACTTTTGTAAACAACAAAAAGAATGCGTCAGCCCCCAGCAACCACGGCACCTTCTATATCTCCAACGTAAACAGCGGTAAAGTTATTGAAGTAAAAAGCACCAGCCAACTGGTTGACGGCGAAGCTATTCAGCAAAACCCGTATTCAGGTTCAGGCACTGCCACTGCACCTAACCAAAAATGGATACTGATACAGCAGGGAACGGGTTCCATAACCAGTACCACCAAATTCAAGATCATGAGCGTGGTAAGCGGCAAGTACATTGAGGTGCCGCTGGCCGGCACCAGTCCCGGTACGCAGATGTGGCAGGATAAAGCCAATACCAACAACGCGCAGCAATGGTATATCCAGTTGGTTGCCACTAATAAATACAAAATTGTTAACGTGGGCAACGGCTTGGTACTGGCAGCTAATCTTACAACAAATGGTGCGGCCATAACGCAGCAAACCTTTGTAAGCGGCGATACCAAGCAGCAATGGGTGTTGAACAGCATCACTGCTGAGGCCTATCGCGATGATGATGTGGTAAACTATTTCCACCGCACGGCATCGGGTACCACTGTGGCGTGGGACCAAGGCAATACTATACCACTTACCTACAGTGGTAACAACGGCAAAGTGATTTGGGTAACCGGCGACGCGTATAATGGCAGCCAGCTAAACGGCAATCAAAAAATAAATTGCGGTACCTTCTTTATGTATCGTAATTCGGCGCTGATACAGCCGGCAAGCAAAAGTTGGGACCCAGCACTTACTACCAATATCACTACAACCAATTCAACTGTTAGCCCGCTTGAAATTATGGAAAGCCCGGGCGCGCATGGCAGCACCTACCGTTGGCCCGGACCGGGCGTTGAGTTAAGCGACAAGGTATATTACTTCACCTACGAATCGCAGTACGTTAGCGGAAGCACAACTATTCCTGAAAATCAGGCGCTCTATCGCCTTACACAAAACACAGGGTCAAATGCATGGGGCACGGCCACAAGGCTTACACCTGCCGGCATGTCGGGCCAAACAGATATACAGTATAAAGAAGGCATGGTTAAGCCGGGCGATGGTTACGTGTATGTGTTCGGATCAAAAGGTATATTCTTCAATACTCAAAATATTTATGTGGCAAGATTTGCTACCGGCACACCAACTACCTGGCAGTTTTGGAACGGCACGGCCTGGACCAGTACCCGCACCAATGCCGCCGCAGCAATTATACATGTGGGTAGCGGTGATTATACCCAGCAAAATGTTAATATATCTTACGTAAACGGCAAATATGTATTGGTGCAACTCGACCTGGGCTTCTTCTGTGACCCGGCATCGCACGATGTGTATATATCTACATCTGCGACACCAACCGGCCCTTTTACCGCACCGCAAAAAGTATTTACCATACAAGATAAATATACCGACGGTCATTTGGCTAAGTATTATACCCCTGCCCTGCACCCCGAGTTCAATAATTCGTCCAACGAATTGCTGTTAACCTACAGCCTTAACTATTTTGGCAACAATTATGACCCTGACGGTGCCGGGCCGCTACCGCCCACCAACTGCAGTACCTCTTACTGCGCCGGAACAACCGACCAGGACCCCAACTTTTACCAGCTGAAAGCGGTGAGGATACCTTATTCACTTGTAGGTTTATAGTGTAACATCTGTACAAGCAAAAATGCCCGGCAAAACCGGGCATTTTTTACAATATTTTATTCAACTATTCTGCCTGCTTTCGGATTTCCCGACTTACAGACATCCCGGCCTTATCTAATTAGCAATACTCTTCAAAGGCACCAATCAGGTTATCAGCTATCATTTGCGCGGGGCGGCCTTCTATCTGGCGGCGCTCGATGATGTGTACCAACTTACCATCCTTAAACAATGCCATTGACGGCGACGACGGCGGGTATGGCAGCATATAGTTACGGGCAACATTTACTGCGTCGGCTTCCATGCCTGCAAAAACGGTTACCAGTTTGGCCGGGCGTTTCTCATTTTTTACTGCTGCACGGGCAGCAGGGCGGGCGTTGGCAGCGGCGCAGCCGCAAACAGAATTTACCACTACAAATACGGTGCCTTCGCTTTCTATAGCTTCTTTTACTGCATCGGGGGTTTTTAATTCTTCAAAACCTTCGTTGGTCAGTTCGGCGCGCATTGGGGCCACTAAATATTCGGGGTACATCATAATTTAAATACTTAAATTTTATTGATGCAAAAGTATCAAATCATCCGCGAAATAAAGTTTACCGTTTGTAATATTATAAGCGGGGGGTATTTAGTCATCATTATCTTTAGGTGGTTTAAATACCCCATCCTTTATATCTATCAGCAATACTGATATCACACTCATCCCGCTGGCAGCGGCAATGGTAAGCAGGCCGTCGCTAAACGACATATTAAAAAACAGTAAATACATAATTGTTCCGTAGTAAGGGGTCATACAAATAGGGCAGCCATATATCGGTTTATATAGGTGTCCCTCGGGTTTTAATATTTTTTTTATTCCGGCAAATATCATCCCTTCCCAAGTGCAGGAGTGGATAAACAGCACAATGAGTGCAATGATCAGAGCATGTTCTAATATCATGTGGCTTCCGTTAACGTATTTGATCTTTTGATTAAGAATATTTCATTGATTTTGTTTCAGTTATCATCTTAAAATCAAAAAATGAGGTATCAATAGCAATGTTTCAAAAAGAAAAAGTTATTATGTATTTTTGTGGACTTAAAATTGAAAAAATATGTCATCAGTAGAAACCGCCTACTTA
>JBDSIC010000020.1:0-8836 GCA_039918195.1 Mucilaginibacter sp. | reverse complement strand
ACTTGGCGCGGCAAAGGCCGTCAATTACAAAACGCAAAATTTTAAGGACATTATATTAGAACATACCGGCGGCAAGGGTGTGGACGTGATACTGGATATGATCGGTGCGGGCTACATGGCCGATAACCTGGCAGTACTGGCCGATGAAGGCCGGCTGGTGTTCATCAACACCATGCTGGGTAAGGATGCGCAGGTAGATCTGTCGGTTATCATGACCAAACGGCTAACTGTAACAGGGTCAAAACTACGTAGCAGGGATATTGCTTTTAAGGCTGATATTGCCCGTAATGTTGAAAAACATATTTGGCCCCTGTTATCCTCCGGAAAAATTAAACCGGTTATATATAAAGTGTTTGATGCCCAAAATGCCGCTGATGCACACCGCCTTATGGAAAGCAGCGAACACATAGGTAAAATCATACTTAAGTTTTAAGCCTGTCAACTTATGCAAAAAAACCTGTGAAAAATCTTATTAACAGTGTATGAATATTGGGTTATAAATCATAACTTTGCGCCTCGAAATGGTGTCGCTGCATTGCCACCTTTTGTAATAATAAAATTTTTAATTATCAGGTTATAGTATGCCAAACATTGGAAAAATATCACGGATCATCGGTCCGGTAATTGACGTAAGCTTTAACGAGGGCCATCTTCCTAAAATTTACAGTGCATTAGAAATCACTAAAGAAAACGGTCAAAAGATCATTCTTGAAGTTCAGCAGCACTTAGGCGAAGACCGTGTACGTACCGTAGCAATGGACTCGTCTGACGGGTTATTACGCGGCATGCCGGTTGTAGATTTAGGCACTCCTATCAAAATGCCGGTAGGTGAAGGCATTAAAGGCCGCGTTTTCAATGTGGTAGGTGATGCTATTGACGGTATCGCTAACCTTGATAAAACAAACGGTCGTTCTATCCACAACACCCCACCGCGTTTCGAAGACCTTTCAACCGAATCTGAAGTGCTTTTTACAGGCATCAAGGTTATCGACCTTTTAGAGCCTTATGCAAAAGGTGGTAAAATTGGTTTGTTTGGTGGTGCCGGTGTTGGTAAAACCGTATTGATACAGGAATTAATTAACAATATAGCTAAAGCATACTCTGGTTTATCAGTGTTTGCAGGTGTAGGCGAGCGTACGCGTGAAGGTAATGACCTTTTGCGCGAGATGCTTGAATCGGGCATTATCAAATACGGTGATGCCTTTATGCACTCGATGGAAGAAGGCGGCTGGGATTTAAGCAAGGTTGATACCGAAGCTTTAAAAGAATCAAAAGCAACCTTCGTTTTCGGACAAATGAACGAGCCTCCGGGTGCACGTGCACGTGTGGCCTTATCAGGCTTAACCCTTGCCGAGTACTTCCGCGATGGCGGTGAGGACGGTAAAGGCCGCGATATCCTGTTCTTTATTGATAACATCTTCCGTTTCACCCAGGCAGGTTCTGAAGTATCGGCCCTTTTAGGTCGTATGCCTTCGGCCGTAGGTTACCAGCCAACCCTGGCAACAGAGATGGGTGTAATGCAGGAACGTATCACGTCAACAAAAAATGGCTCTATCACATCAGTACAAGCGGTATATGTGCCTGCGGATGACTTGACCGACCCTGCGCCGGCCACAACCTTCGCCCACTTAGATGCTACAACCGTACTTTCGCGTAAAATTGCTGAGTTAGGTATTTACCCTGCGGTGGATCCACTGGATTCAACTTCACGTATCCTTAGCGCTGCTATTTTAGGTGACGAGCATTACAATACCGCACAACGCGTTAAAGAAACATTACAACGTTACAAAGAACTACAGGATATTATCGCCATCTTAGGTATGGACGAGTTATCTGAAGAAGATAAATTAGTGGTATCACGCGCACGCCGTGTACAACGTTTCCTTTCGCAGCCTTTCTTTGTTGCCGAGCAGTTCACCGGTTTAAAAGGTGTATTGGTTGACATTAAAGATAC
Organism: Mucilaginibacter sp.; assembly: GCA_039918195.1. GTDB lineage: Bacteria > Bacteroidota > Bacteroidia > Sphingobacteriales > Sphingobacteriaceae > Mucilaginibacter. Next base: position 6,882 of record JBDSIC010000020.1, on the reverse strand, counting down.
CATCAAAGGTTTCAACATGATCATGGACGGTGAAGTGGATGAATATCCTGAAGCGGCGTTCAACCTGGTAGGCAACATTGATGATGCCATTGAAAAAGGTAAAAAACTGTTAGCGGAAGCAAACGCTTAAATAAGAGACAAGAATTAAGATAGTTTATCCTTCTTGATTCTTAATTCTTGATTCTAACATCTAAATAAATATGACTTTAGAAATTCTTACACCTGATAAAAAAGTTTACGAAGGCGAGGCTACTTCGGTAACCCTGCCCGGTACATTAGGCTTTTTTGAGATATTGAATAACCACGCACCCATTATTTCAACATTGCAGGATGGTAAATTAACCATTCGCGGCGGCGGCGCTAAAGAAGAAACCTTCTTCATTAAAGGCGGTGTCGTTGAGGCGTTAAATAATAAGGTGACGGTGCTGGCCGAGGGCATTTCTCACTAATAAAAGTTCACAACATTAAAAACGTCCCGGCCTGTCAGCCGGGACGTTTTTTTTTGCATTTAATTTGCCCGGCGTGCCGGTTTCAGGAAGAAAATAGCCTATTTACTATGCAAGCATAGGATTGATACCGAATACCGATTTGAACTTTGGTATAATACACCAAATGTTTAATTTCTAATTATTTTTATAATACAGAATTATATTTGTATAATTATACTATGTACAGAATTAAATACTTAATTAAAAAATTCAGGATTGCTATTGTGTAAAAAAAGCAATCTCTCTATCTTAACAATATTGAATTTCATCAAAGAATAAAACCTAAGATCAATATACAACTTATACGACTACCATGAGTTCGACCAACGATACTTTGCAGGATATTGAGCTGAATAAATACAGCAAAACGCTTACCCAGGACCCAACGCAGCCTGCGGCACAAGCCATGCTATACGGCATTGGCCTAACCGATGATGATATGCAGAAGGCACAGGTGGGCGTAGTGAGCATGGGTTACGACGGCAATACCTGCAACATGCACCTGAACGATTTGGCCAAACTGGTTAAGGAGGGAATTTGGAAAGAGGATCTGGTTGGGTTGATATTTCACACCATAGGCGTAAGCGATGGCATGAGCAACGGTACCGAAGGTATGCGCTACTCGTTGGTTAGCCGTGATATTATTGCCGACTCGATAGAGGCGGTGTGCGGCGCACAGTATTATGATGGTTTAATAGCCCTCCCGGGATGTGATAAAAACATGCCGGGTTCTATTATGGCAATGGGCCGGTTAAACCGCCCATCTATAATGATATATGGTGGCACAATAAAACCCGGTCACTGGAAAGGCGAAGACCTGAACATCGTATCTGCGTTTGAGGCGCTTGGTAAAAAAATGGCCGGCACTATCAGTCCCGAAGATTTTACAGGCATTATAAAAAACGCCTGCCCAAGCGCAGGTGCCTGCGGCGGTGTTTACACAGCCAATACCATGGCAGCAGCCATTGAGGCATTGGGCATGAGCCTGCCCTACTCTTCATCAAACCCGGCGTTAAGCGACGAGAAAAAAGCGGAATGCCTGGCAGCAGGCAAAGCCATTAAAATATTATTAGAGCGCGACATCAAACCGTCGGACATTATGACCCGCGAGGCGTTTGACAATGCCATCATCACCATTATGGTAATAGGCGGCTCAACTAACGCGGTACTGCACCTGATAGCGATGGCTAAAAGCGTGGACGTAAAACTGACACAGGATGATTTCCAAACCATCAGCAACCGTATACCTGTACTGGCAGATATGAAGCCGAGCGGCAAATACATGATGGAAGACCTGCACAAAGTAGGCGGCATACCGGCAGTAATGAAATACCTGCTAAACCAGGGCTGGTTAAACGGCGATTGCCTTACCGTTACCGGTAAAACACTGGCCGAGAATTTAGCCGATGTGCCTGAAATTGATTTTGACACCCAAAAGGTAATTTTACCGGTTGAGAAAGCTATTAAAGCAACCGGCCACCTCCAAATAATATACGGCAACCTTGCCGAAGGTGGCAGCGTTGCTAAGATAAGCGGTAAAGAGGGCGAGCGTTTTGAAGGCCCTGCCCGAGTATTTGATGGTGAGTTTGAACTGATACATGGCATTACAACCGGCCGAGTCAAAGCCGGTGATGTGGTAGTTATCCGCAACGTGGGCCCTAAAGGCGCGCCGGGTATGCCCGAAATGCTTAAACCTACATCGGCCATTTTTGGCGCGGGGCTGGGCAGTTCTGTAGCATTGATCACCGACGGTCGTTTCTCGGGCGGTACCCACGGATTTGTGGTAGGCCACATCACCCCCGAAGCACAGGACGGCGGTTTAATAGCCTTTGTAAAAGACGAGGACAGGATAGAAATAGACGCTGTTAACCGGAAGATGACCCTAAAGGTATCTGACGAGGAAATTGCAGCCCGCAAAGCCAACTGGACAACACCGGCGCTTAAGGTTACTAAAGGTTTATTATACCGTTACGCCAAAACAGTTACCACAGCCGCCGAAGGTTGTGTAACGGATGAGTAACCCCCTAACCCCCTGAAGGGGGAATAAAGAGGTGAAAGTCAACAGAGAAATGAGTAAAAAAATATAAAATATACTTAAAAAGTTCCCCCTTTAGGGGGTTAGGGGGTTAATATGGAAGTTGCACAGGAAACATTAACAGCACCGGCGAAAGTTGAAACAAGGGAAGTTTCGGGCTCGGTAGCATTACTGGACGCACTGCTGGCCGAAGGCACTGATACTATTTTCGGTTACCCGGGCGGCGCTATAATGCCTATTTATGATGCATTATATGATTATAACGACAGGCTGAATCACGTACTGGTGCGCCACGAGCAGGGCGGCATACATGCCGGCCAGGGTTACGCGCGTACATCAGGCAAAGTGGGTGTGGTTTTCGCCACCAGCGGACCGGGCGCAACCAACCTGGTAACAGGCTTGGCTGACGCACAGATAGACAGCACGCCATTGGTATGTATCACCGGGCAGGTGTTCGCGCATTTGTTAGGTACCGATGCCTTCCAGGAAACAGACGTGATAAACATTACCACTCCTGTTACCAAATGGAACTACCAGGTAACCGACGCTACTGAGATACCCGAAGTGCTTGCTAAGGCATTTTATATCGCCCGCAGCGGTCGCCCCGGCCCGGTTTTAATAGATATTACCAAGAACGCGCAGATACAAAAATTTGATTACGCAGGTTATACTGCTTGTAACCATATACGCAGCTACAGGCCGAAACCTATAGTACGCACACAATATGTTGAGCAGGCTGCACAACTGATCAACGAAGCCAAAAAACCGTTCATACTTTGGGGACAGGGCGTAATTTTAGGCAGCGCCGAACAGGAATTTAAAACTTTTGTTGAGAAAAGCGGCATCCCTGCGGCCTGGACAATTTTAGGTGCAGGCGCTATCCCGACAGACCACCCTCTTAACGTAGGTATGTTAGGCATGCATGGCAACTACGGCCCTAACGTATTAACCAACGAGTGCGATGTACTGATCGCCATAGGCATGCGTTTTGATGACCGCGTAACCGGCCGTTTAGATAAATATGCCAAACAGGCTAAAGTTATCCATTTGGATATTGACCCTGCCGAGATAGACAAAAACGTAAAATCAACCGTACCTGTTTGGGGCGATTGCAAGGAAACATTACCAATGCTTACCGCACTGGTTAATGAAACCAAACATACCGAGTGGGTAAACAAATTCTACGAATTTACCGGGAAGGAAGTTGAAGCGGTTATCCATAACGAACTGAACCCGACCACGGAAGAAATGACCATGGGCGAGGTGATCCAGCAACTGAATATTTTAACCAACGGCGATGCGGTTATTGTAACCGATGTTGGTCAGCACCAGATGGTGGCCTGCCGTTATGCCAAGCTGAACAAAACCCGCAGCAATATTACCAGCGGTGGTTTGGGTACTATGGGCTTTGCCCTGCCCGCAGCCATTGGCGCTAAGTTTGGCGCACAGGAACGTGATGTAGTTGCGATTATTGGCGATGGTGGTTTCCAAATGACCTTACAGGAATTGGGTACTATTATGCAGACAGGTGTTAATGTGAAGATCATTATCCTGAACAACCGCTTTTTAGGTATGGTACGCCAATGGCAGGAGCTGTTTAACGAGCGTCGTTACTCCTTCGTAGATATACAAAGCCCTGATTTTGTTGCCGTGGCCGCCGCTTATGGCATTGCGGGCCGCAAGATAGACAATAGGAAAGACCTGCCGGGCGTGTTAAAAGAAATGCTCGACCACAAAGGTTCATTCCTGCTGGAAGTGATGGTGACCAAAGAGAACAACGTGTTCCCGATGGTGCCGCAAGGTTGCAGTGTTGCAGAGATAAGGCTTAAATAATTAACCCCCTAACCCCCTGAAGGGGAATTAAAAAATAGAAATCATGGGCGATCCGAATATAGAAAAACCGGAATTTAACATAACGGTATACACAGAGAACCAGATAGGTTTGCTGAGCCGTATAGCTATCATATTTACCCGTCGTAAAATAAATATCGACAGCCTGAATGTCTCACCATCAGAAATTGAGAGCATCCACAGGTTCAATATCTTAATTAACGAAACTGAAGACACGGTGCGCAAGCTTTGCCGCCAGATAGAAAAGCAGGTAGAGGTATTAAAAGTATACTACCACACCAATGCTGACGTGATCTGGCAGGAACTGGCGCTATACAAGGTATCCACCGACGTTATTGCAGAGCAGGTAAGCGTTGAGCGTTTATTACGCGAGAACGGCGCCCGCGCGGTAGTGATACGCAAGGACTACACCGTATTTGAAACAACCGGCCACCGCGAAGAAACCGACGCGCTGATAACTATCCTGCAGCCTTACGGCCTGATAGAGTTTGTACGCAGCGCAAGAGTAGCCATCATCAAAGGCAGCGAAGGCTTCAACTCCAAATTGCGCGAGTTTGAAAGGCTTGAACCGGGCGAAGATGTTATGGAGAACGAATACCTGAACAAGGGGCAAAAGGTGTTCTCAATGTAAAGTTGTCTGAACCGGAATTTGAAGAATTAATAGAATTTACAGAATAAAAAAAAGAAGCAAAGTAAATTCGATCATTCTTTAAATTCTTAAAATTAGAGTTCAGACAAAGACAATAAACTAGTAAATCAAAACACAAGAAAAATAAAAACAGTGAGATCATCCTAAACCGGTGGGATCACAAAATCACAAAAACAAAAACAAGATCATGGCAAAATTAATTTTCGGCGGCACTGAAGAGAATGTAGTAACCCGCGAAGAGTTCCCTTTAGCAAAAGCACAGGACGTATTGAAAAATGAAGTTGTAGCTGTAATTGGCTATGGCGTTCAAGGTCCGGGCCAGGCGCTAAATCAAAAAGACAATGGCATTAACGTAATAGTTGGTCAGCGTAAAAATTCAAAAACATGGGATAAAGCTATCGCTGACGGCTTTGTACCGGGCGAAACCCTTTTTGAAATTGAAGAAGCGCTTGAAAGAGGTACTATTATTTGTTACCTGCTTAGTGATGCCGCACAAATTGAATTATGGCCAACAGTTAAAAAACACTTAACTCCGGGCAAAGCATTATACTTCTCTCACGGTTTCGGTATCACTTTCAAAGAGCAAACCGGCATCATCCCTCCTGCTGATGTTGACGTATTTTTGGTTGCACCTAAAGGTTCAGGTACATCATTGCGCCGTATGTTCCTGCAGGGCCGTGGCTTAAACTCAAGCTACGCCATCTTCCAGGATGCTACCGGTAAAGCACAAGAGCGTGTGGTAGCTTTAGGTATAGCTGTAGGCAGCGGCTACCTGTTCGAAACTGATTTCCGTAAAGAAGTATTTAGCGACCTTACCGGCGAGCGTGGTACTTTAATGGGTTGTATCCAGGGTATCTTCGCTGCACAATACGATGTGTTACGCAGCCGTGGCCACCACCCTTCAGAAGCTTTTAACGAAACTGTTGAAGAGCTTACCCAATCGTTAATGCCATTAGTTGCCGAAAACGGTATGGACTGGATGTACGCCAATTGCTCAACTACTGCACAACGTGGTGCTTTAGATTGGTGGAAAAAATTCCGTGACGCTACCAAACCGGTATTTGAAGAACTATACGAAAGTGTTGCAACCGGCAAAGAATCACAACGTTCTATCGACTCGAACAGCCAGCCTGATTACCGCGAAAAATTAAACGTGGAATTAGCTGAACTGCGCGATAGCGAAATGTGGCAGGCAGGAAAAACTGTACGCAGCCTTCGCCCTGAGAACCAGGCTGTAGAAGCGTAATTTTTTTAGTAGCAGTGGCGGTTTAAAGTAGCACTGTTTACTACAACTGCCACTGCTACTTATTACTAAAAAGAACTATGGGACAAACATTATTTGATAAAATTTGGGATGCACACATTGTTAGCAGTAACGAGGGCTTTCCTGATGTTTTATATATTGATACGCATTTTATACACGAAGTAACCAGTCCGCAGGCATTTGACGGGTTGCGCGACCGTGGTTTACCGGTTTTCAGGCCGAAACAAACCGTGGCCACCGCCGACCATAACGTACCAACCTGGGACCAGCACCTGCCTATTAAGGAGGAGCTTTCGCGTTACCAGGTAGACATGCTTACCAAAAACTGCGCTGAATTTGGCATCGAGCTTTACGGTTTAGGCCACCCGTACCAGGGCATTGTACACGTAATTGGGCCTGAACTGGGCATAACACGCCCGGGCGGCACTTATGTGTGCGGCGACAGCCATACCTCCACACACGGCGCCTTTGGTGCTATCGCGTTTGGTATAGGCACATCGCAGGTAGAGCAGGTTATGGCTACGCAGTGTTTGCTGCAAGCACGGCCAAAACGCATGAAGATAGAAGTTAACGGCAAACTGCAAAACGGCGTTGG
>JBDSIC010000019.1:0-3337 GCA_039918195.1 Mucilaginibacter sp. | reverse complement strand
ATTTGGCGACAGCTATATAGACCAGTACGACGAGGCCACCAAATCGGTACCCTGCCTGTTCAATGCCAACAACAGCGTACTGGTACAGCCCAAAGGCAACTGGGACTGGCACAACACTCTTACTCAACCGGGCAACCGCGGCACCAAAAGCTTTTTTTATGATGATGCAAAGAATTTTATTTGGCCGATGACGGGCTTTCAACAGGGCGATACGGTATACATCTATTGCATTAATTTGCGGAAAACGGGCAGCGGGCAGTACGACATGAAAAATATGGGCAATACCTGGGCTAAAATATACATGCCGACGATGAAGATAGTTGGCTACTCAAAACTGCAAAACATGAACGAGATCGGCTTTGCACAGGGGTTTATTAACGATCCCGCCGACAAATACCTGTACACCCACGGACTTAAAGACAGCAAAATATATGTTGCCCGCATACCTAAAAGCAATGTGAACGGCCCCTGGCAATTTTGGGATGGCAGCAACTGGCAGGCCGACATCAACAAAATAGCTGTTATTGCCAATGCCCCCGGCTTTAGCGTGCACTTCTCAAAAATAAAGGGTAAATACTTATTCCTGAGTTCGGAGTTTAGCATGGCTTGTGATAACGGCAAGGATATTTATGCTGCCACCAGTAATAATGTTACCGGACCGTTTACCGCCCGCAAGGTTATTTACACAGTCGACGATAAAGTGAACGGCCACCTGCCGTTCTTTTACGGCGCACTGGCACACCCCGAATATATTAATGATAAAAATGAGTTGCTGATCAATTACTCCATAAACGGTTATGCCCCCTGTGTGCCGGGTTGTGTAGAAGGAAAATACAATCCCGATTTTTACCGACCGAGGGCGATAAGGGTGCCTTTATCGTTGTTGGATATAAGGTAATATTTATTAGAGGGAATCAATGAAAAAGTACGGTCTGTTTCTTGTTATTATCGGTACGTTATTCAGTTGCATCAATAGTAAAAGCAAGAAGAATTATAAGTACACTCTAAAAAGAGAAAATAATTTATATATTGAGGAGTATAAAGCTGGATTAATAGGAAACCTAACATCTCAATACCTTACTGACTCAACCAATTTCAGGGTTCATTTAGGCACATTCGATGATGAAAATGGGTATATCTATTGTAAGATTGATGGCGATAATATATATGTTGAAAATAGAAAACATGGGCAGGGTGCAAGTACGCAATTTGATACTCTTAAAGTTGCATTAAAAACGACTTACAGTTTAAAAGATCTAAAGAAAAAGCATTTGTTTGAATGAAGCACTCACTGGCTTCAGTTTTGGAACTGAAGCCTCAGACAAAAAAAGTTTACACTTTTGTACCGGAAGATGCAATCTTCCTCTTATCTGTTTAAGTCTGTGACTTAAACAGAGGCAGCTTAAACCAGAAGGTATTTTTTTTATTCTGAAAATTCTTTAAATTCTAAAAATTCAGGTTCAGACAGCTACCCTGCAAAACTAAACTTACCCATCAAAACTGCCGGATTATTACCAATAACCAACGGTTCGCCTACCAAAGCCTCGTTGCCTAATAGGGCAAATAAAATGGCCTCCTTGGCATCCGGGTTTATACCTAAGGCCGATGTATCCGCAATAGTAATGCCCGGCAATTCCTGCTTCAAATAATTCATCACGAAGGGATTACTTGCGCCGCCACCGCTGGCAAACAGCCTAATATCATCCGCAGCAAAATTGGTTTTTATAAAATCGGCTATAACCCGCCCTGTTAAAATGGTTAGGGTTGTTACCAAATCTTCGGCAGAAATATTTAAAGTGCCGGATGCCTGCTGTGCCTGCTCCACGTAGTTCAAATTAAATACTTCGGGGCCGGTAGTTTTGGGCAGTCGCTCGGTAAAGAAAGAATTATCCAGCAAAGCCTTAAGCAATTCCGCATTCAGCTCACCCTTGCAGGCGATTTTGGCATCCTCATCATAGGGCTTATTAAAATACTTTTTGCAGGTGGCGTCTATCAGCGTATTGCCAGGACCAATGTCGGTGCATAAAACGTTGTTTAGATTTTGATCTGCGAGCAGCCAGGTGAGGTTGGCTATACCGCCACTGTTAAGCAATATCCTGTTTTCGCCCTGCTTGCTGCCTAATAACACATCGCCATACAATGCCAGCGGTGCGCCTTCGCCGCCTGCGGCTACATGCTTTTGCCTGAAGTCGCCGATGGTGAGTATCCCGGTTTTTACGGCGATGTGATCGGCATCGCCTATTTGCAGGGTAGCGTTGCCGTAGCCGTCCTGTTTGTGTTGCCGCAGGGGAGCATGGTAAACCGTTTGCCCGTGACTTGCTATAAAATCAACCTCAGCGGGAGCAATTTTCCAGCTTTTTAAAGTTTGTAATATTAGTTCAGCATGGTAGGTGCCAATTTTTGCGTTCAGCAGGCATAGCGTTTCCATATCGGCTTGCCGTTTGGCAAAAACCTGCTTTATATCGTCCTTAAAAGCTTCGGGGTAAGGGGTGGTTATAAAATTAAGCAGTTCAACCCGCGTTTGCATACCGCTGCCTGTAAACCGGCACAGCGCGATATCCAAACCATCCAGCGACGTGCCTGACATCAGCCCAATGGCAAGCCGCTCTTTTTTTTGGGTGATATCAAAAAGCTTTTGCAGGTTGTGGTTTAACGGCATATTTCAAAGTTATTTATTTTATAGTCACTTCTGGTAAAAAAGCGTGGGCATGTGCGATAAGAGGCACGATGCAATCGCTAAGACCATTTTAAGCACTCGTCGCAGACGAGCGCAAGATAAATAGATAAAAAGCGGTGGGCTGTGCGATTCCTTCCCTTGGGAAGGAGGAGGAAGGGGTTTCGCCGGACGATTTATCTACTCCCATCTTTACGCCCGGTTTTACTCACCCCGACCTCGCTTCGCTTGTCACCCCTCTCTACTTTGTAGAGAGGGGGAAAAAAAAAAATAAAAATTCCCTCTTTGCGCAGCAGAGAGGGATGTCGGGCGAAGCGATGACAGGGTGAGTCTACTTCATCCGCACATCTGCACATCTTTTTTCTTATGTTTGATATATGAGCCAGCCCATTTCCAAACGACTTTTATCGCTCGATGTATTTCGCGGGGTTACCGTTGCGGCTATGGCGCTGGTGAACAACCCCGGTAGCTGGGGGCATATATACCCGCCGCTGGAACATTCGGAATGGAACGGTTGCACACCTGCCGACCTGATCTTTCCTTTCTTCCTTTTCATCGTCGGCGTATCCATCGTTTACTCTATGGAAACCAAAAAGGCCGAACCCTCAAACCATAGCAAAATGATATGGGTAGCTTTGCGGCGGACTGCGATACTAATCATAA
>JBDSIC010000018.1:0-15351 GCA_039918195.1 Mucilaginibacter sp. | reverse complement strand
ATAACACCTTTAAGGGTATTACGCTCGGCAGCTTCCATATTATAAACCTTGTCAACTTTTTCTTCAAAGGCCTTTAAGTTTTCTTTTAAGGGATTTAACAACACATCCAAATTGGCACGATTAGTTTCAACAAACTTCTGCGATTTTTCGTCCAGCAGCTTATTAGCTACGTTTTGAAATTCCAGCTGAAATTTGGCCTGTATTTCCTGTATGCTTTTTTCCTGGTCGGCCAGTCTTTCGCGTTGTGCCTTAAACTGCTCTTCGGCCTTAGCCATGCGGTTCTGTTCGGTAAGTAGTTTTTGATTCAGATCTGTACGCTCTGCATCGTAGCGTATGCGTTCGTCCTGTAACAGCCTGTCCGCTTTGTCCCGTTCAGCACCCAGGCCTAAAGCGCGCTCTTCGGCTTTAGCGATATTGATCTTAAGGTTGTCGTTTTCCTTTTTTAGCTGGTTAAGCTCATCCGGGTTTATACCATCGGATGCCTTTGGTTTTTTAAGGAACAGGAAAACAGCGATTAAAAGAATTATAACAGAAACAATTAGAATTGCAGAAACCATTTTGATAAAAATATTAGCAAAACGAAGGTAGGAAATTTAATATTCCCAAAAACAGCAATTTGGCAATAATTAAAAAGCTGGCGTATTATTTACAAAAGCTGGCAATATTTTCTTCAGCATCCTTGTAGCCTAATTCAACCGCCTTCTTAAAATCAACACAAGCTCCGGTATCATCTTTTAACAGGTGTTTAGCGTAACCCCGGTTGTTAAAGGTGCTACCGTCGGTGCTATCAAATTTGATGGCCATGGTATAATCACTTATTGCACCTTTATAATCGTCAAGGTTACGTTTGGCAACCCCTCTGTTATTATAAGCATTTCCATATTCAGGATCGATTGCAATAACTAAATCATAATCTGCTATGGCATTTTTATTGTCTTCGAGGCTTAATTTGGAATTAGCCCTTTTAAAATATCCGTCAGCATCCTTTGGCCTTAATTTTATATATGCTGAATATTTTTCTATAGCCTCATTATACTTATTCAGATTGTCGTATACCAGCCCGATATTATAATAACTGCTGGCATATTCAGCATCAATGGTTAATACCTTAGTATAATCCTTTAGCGCTCCCTCATAATCATCCAGGTTATGTTTGGCGCTCCCTCTGCCATTAAATGCGTCTGTAAAATCGGGGTAAAGTTCTATCGCTTTATTATAATCTTCTATTGCGCCCTTGTAATCTTTCAAATATGCTTTTGCTTCGGCAATTCCATAGTAACAATCCTGGTCGTTTGGTGTTAGCACAAGAGCTTTTTTGTAATCTTCTATAGCGCCATTGTAATCCGCAGAAAGGGTTTTAGACACAGCCCTGTTGTAAAAAGCCAGCACATTTTTATTGTCTAAAACTATGGCTTTGGTATAATCTTCAATAGCACCTTTATAATCTTCCAGGTATTTTTTTGCTACACCTCGCCCAACAAGATAGTCGGCATCCTTAGGGTCAAGAGTTATGGCTTTGGTATAATCTTCGATTGCACCTTTGTAATCTTCTTTCCACCGTTTTGACAAACCCCGCTCATAATATGGAATCGAACCGGGCTTTATAGCAATGGCCTGCGTATAATCTGCTATAGCGCCATCATAATCTTCCAAATCATGTTTGGATAGACCCCGTTCAATAAAAGCCTCATCGTTTTTTGGGTTTATAGCGATAGACTTATTCATATCTTCAATTGCCTGCTTATAATTATTGTTCAACCTCCGGTAAGCATATCCACGTTTATAATAAGCTTCTGCGTCACCTGGGCTGGTTTCCAGCACTTTGGTATAATACGCAACAGTACTCGCGTTTTTAACGCTGTCGGGATTAGCAAGATCGCTTTTAACGCTTTGGGCTTTAACTAATAAAGGGAATAAAAGAAGAAGGAGCAATAAAGGTTTCATGGGCTATTTAATATATGTCCAATATATAAATTGTTGATTTAATACAGGTTTCGCTATAAGAAAATTAAGGCATTATTTCGCTCTCAACCCTTAACCCGGCATCGCTAACCTCGTGCAGCGGGTTGTCGCGCATGTTCTGTTCTATTTCGAAATGATAGGTGCCCTTTGCGGGGAATTTATATTGGGTGCGCAATGGGAAGCGATAGGCATATAAGTTGCCGGCCCCGGCGCCAAGCCATTCCCCATCGGGGTTGGCCAGTTTAAACTCGTAGCGCGTTTTGCCTTTGCCGTGGTTGAATATGACAAAAATATTAGAGTACTTATACCCGCCCGTTACCCGTAAATTAAAATACAGGTTGTACAAAGCGGTTTCGTCATCAATTTTTATATCATACTTCAGCTTGTTGGCGTACGACCAGTTATGACCGGGCAGCTCTACATTCCTGTCAAGCACTGCACCCGGGTCGGCACAACCGGCGGCAAATACAATATACAGCAGGATTAAAAACACTCTCATACTATCAAACCTTATTCGCCGGGTTGTGGGTTGCTATTTGGATTAGGGTTGTCGGGGTTATTCGGGCGTGGCCTGTTCCTGTTATTGCGGTTACGGTCGTTGCGGCTGCTTTCGGGCCTTCCACCCTCTGGCCTGTTTCCTTCGGGTCTACCACCTTCAGGCCTGTTTCCCTGCGGACGATTACCTTGCGGCCTTGCGCCCTGTTGTGGCTGACGGTTGCCCTGGCCGGCATTTTGTTGTCCACCCTGCTCTGACCTGTTATCTGGACCGGCATTTGGTTTTTTATTACGGTTCTTATTGTTGTTATTCTTCTTTTTGGCGCGGTTACGCTCGTCCAAACGGGTAAGGCTGTCCTGGCCAACTACATTATCGTAGTCAAGTGCTTTTACCGGTATTGCTTCTTCTTCAACAAGCTCTTCCAGTTCGGCAGGGATTACACCCTCGATGTTCATTTTTTGGATCTCTTTTACACGCGATATCTTTAGCGGTATCCAGTTTTCTTCTCTTGGATAGCTAAACCACATCAGCTTTTTAAAAATATCCGTTTTTTGTAAACGGGCGTCACCTTTTTCGGTACGCAGCACATTTACATTATCGGGGATGTGTTTCAAGGCATCCATATAAGTATCCAGCTCGTAGTTAAGGCAGCATTTTAATTTACCGCACTGGCCTGCAAGTTTCAACGTATTCAGCGAAAGGTTTTGATACCGGGCAGCCGCTGTTGATACCGTTTTAAAATCAGTTAACCAGGTAGAACAGCATAATTCGCGCCCGCAACTACCTATGCCGCCTAAGCGGCTTGCTTCCTGGCGCATGCCTATCTGCCGCATTTCGATACGGATACGGAAGGTTTCGGCCATTTTTTTAATAAGCTCCCTAAAATCTACCCGGCCTTCGGCTGTGTAATAAAAGGTAGCTTTGGTTTTATCGCCCTGGTAATCCACATCACTTATCTTCATGGACAGGTTAAGTTCCAGCGCAAGCTTGCGGGTTTTGTGCATGGTTTCCCACTCCATATCCTTGGCGGCTTTCCACTTGTCCACATCAGCCGAGGTGGCTTTGCGGTATATCTTTTTAACTACGTCAGCCTCTTTTACGTGGCGCTTGGTCATTTGCATGCGCACCAGTTCGCCGGTTAGCGATACGTGGCCGATATCAAACCCACCGGTAGTGGTTTCAACCGCTACCAGTTCGCCGGCTTCCAGGTAAATATTGTCGCCATTTTTGTAAAACTCCTTACGCGAGCCTTTAAATTTTATTTCGACAATAGAAAAAGGCTTATAATTGGATGGCATGTCCATGTGCGACAGCCAGTCGTAAACATCTAATTTGCTGCAACCGTTAGTAAGGCAAGCGCCGTTACTTTTGCAGCCCGCGGGGGTACAACCACCCGTTGAGCAACTTCCGCATCCCATAATTAATTCGGTATATATTGTGTCCGTTCTGAACGGATCGTTTTAAAAAACAAAAATTTTATAATCTGTAAAGATACATCTAAAAATAAAATTTTCGGGTTAGCATTTCTTTCAACGTGGTAATGGGCAATTTCCAGTTCGGCAATTATGGCCTGTGCTGCGTTTATGTCCATCACTTTCGTCATTTTTTGAGCCGTATCCAACTCATGTGCGGGTAAATGTACTAAATTATCGGCCCCCGCCAGCAAAAGGCAGCATTCCCTTACGAAACTGGTGCCATATCTTAAAAAGTTCTTTTGGTTCTCACGCCCCATTTTGGCCAGCTGGTCCACAAAGGGAATCACTTCCAGCCCCTTATTGGCATAGCACATGCGCAGCCATTGGATGAACATGTTATGATAGCCCCTGGTATCGTGCTGCAGCATATTCAGCGCCTCGGCCATATTGCCGTTACTTAAATAGGCCACCTCGGCGGCGGTATTTTTAGGCTGATTTTGTTCGTGAATGAGGTAGTGTTCAATGTCAGCATACACCAAAGCCGGTATCTTTATCAGTTGCGTGCGCGACAGGATGGTGTTCAGTATCTGGTCCTGGTTTTGTGCCACTAACAAGAACAGCGTATTAGGCTGAGGCTCTTCAATTATCTTTAACAGGGCGTTTCCTTCTTTATCCAAATACTCCGGCAGCCATAATATCAGCACCTTGTATTGCGATTCGAAAGGCTTTAGGCTTAGTTTTTTGATGATCTGGTGGCATTCGGCAATGTTAATATTGGCCTGCTTGTTCTCGGCTTCGAGGTAACCGCGCCAAGCATCAAGGCTTAAATAAGGCTGGCTGGTTAAAGCCTCGCGCCATTGCTCAATAAAGCTAAGGGCGGTATCGTTCTTATCCTTCGCGAAAAAGGGATAGGAAAAATGCAGGTCGGGGTGCATTAGTTTCTGGTACTTGCGGCAGGCCGGGCATACCCCGCAAGAATCTTCGGGCTGTTTATCCTCGCAGCACAGGTACTGGGCATAAGCAACAGCCAGCGCCAGGCTGCCCGAACCTTCGGGACCTAAAAATAACTGCGCATGGCTCACCCTGTTCTCGTTAACCGAGGTTATCAAACGTTGCTTTACGGCATGCTGCCCAACTATATCCTTAAACTGCATTGGTGCAAGATAATAATTAGAAATTAGATGTGAGTATTGAGATGTGAGATATGAGACAGGATAGGTGAAACAGGAGTTACCCTCCCCCTCTTTGCGCAGCAGAGAGGGGTGACAAGCGCAGCGAAGTCGGGGTGAGTAATTTTTAAACTGTACCTTTGAAGCAAATCTCATATCTCACATCTCAATACTCAAATCTACGCAATGAGGATAATGGCTTTTGATTACGGTACCAAACGCATCGGCATAGCCGTTACTGATCCGCTGCAAATAATAGCCACCGGGCTGGATACCATTCACCCCAACCAGATCATAGATTATCTAAAAAAATACCTGCTTACCGAGCAGGTAGAGCGCTTCATTGTGGGCGAACCCAAGCAGATGGACAATACCCCATCGCAATCGGCCATACATGTAAAAGGCTTTGTAAACCTGCTCAAAAAAACCTTCCCCCAAATCCCCCTCGAAATGCTCGACGAGCGGTTCACATCCAAAATGGCATCAGCAACCATAGCCCAAAGCGGCATGGGTAAAAAGGCCAGGCAGAATAAGGAATTGGTGGATACCATATCGGCGGTGATATTGCTGCAATCTTATCTTTACCGTTGATTTTTAGGCTGATTTAGGGATTGCGTTGATTTTTTTAAGATTGATTTTTTGAATCCGTTTTTTATTTGAAATGATTTTTTGATAAGTTTAGGTAATGAAGGAAATTATAAACAGTCAATACAAATATTCCGAAGTTACGGGGAGCATTATTGGTTGCGCTATGAAGGTTCATGCTACATTGGGTAATTGTTTTCAGGAAGTGATTTACCAGCGATGTTTAGCTATAGAAATGCATAAACAAAATTTAGCCTTTACACGCGAAATGGAAATGCCCATCTATTACGATGATATTGAAGTTGGTACACGTCGCGTTGATTTTTTTGTTGAGGATAAGATAATGGTAGAGTTAAAGGCGGTAACCAAACTGGAAGATGGGCACCTGGCACAAGCAATAAATTATTTGGAAGCATACAAAATGGAAACAGGCTTGCTTATTAATTTCGGATCAAAAAGCCTTGAATTTAAAAGGATAACCAACGAATATAAATTAGCCAACCAACAACAAAAAGAAAATCAAAGAAAATAGATCAGCGGCTAAGAAAATCAACGCAATCCCTAAATCATCCTAAAAAAATCAACGGTAAAGACAAATATGGAAATCCTCGACCCCCAACTCCAATCCTACCTCGACATACACACCGATCCCGAATCGGAGGCCCTGCAAAAAATAAACCGGGATACCTATTTGCGCGTGCTTAAACCGCACATGCTATCCGGCCATTACCAGGGACGGGTGCTGAGTATGCTGAGCAAAATGATGCAGCCGAAGCTCATTGTGGAGATAGGCACCTTCACCGGATATTCGGCTATTTGTTTGGCTGAGGGGTTGGCGGAAGACGGTGTTTTACACACGGTTGAGGTAAACCGCGAAATGGAAGAAACCATCAATTCACATTTGAAACTCACAAATGTTGAAAAAAAAGTAAGGGTTCATTTTGGGGCAGCGGAGGCTATAATAGCTGATTCTGACTGGCAAAATATTGACCTGGTGTTTATTGATGCGGATAAAAGCAATAATTTAACGTACTTTGAGTTATTAATTGGCAAAGTAAGATCCGGAGGATTAATAATAATTGATAACGTTTTGTGGAAAGGAAAGGTGTATGGCGACGAAAAAGATGCCGACACTGAGAAGATCCGCAAACTAAATGAACAGGTAAGCGTTGACACGAGGGTTGAAAAATTAATTCTGCCCATACGCGACGGCTTATTACTCATCAGAAAAAAGTAATTATGAAGAAACTCTTATTTATTACCCTATTCACCATTTCCGCATTCGCGGCATCCGCACAAAGAAATACCTCTCAAACTTATATCGAACAGTTCAAAGATAATGCCATTCGCATTATGCACGAAACCGGTGTGCCTGCAAGCATTGTTTTAGCTGTAGCCATGCACGAATCGGGCAACGGAAACAGTTCAATAGCCCAAAACCTGAACAACCAGTTCGGAATAAAGGGCGGCGGCACTGTAGTTTATTATAAACGTAATCGTAAAGTACGCTCGGCCTATAAAAGATATGATTCGGTATTGGAGTCCTTCCAGGATTTTGCCCGCATCATGACGCAGCGTAAACAGTTTAGCCATTTGGGCACTAAATTCACTTCAACAGACTATAAAAACTGGGCTCGGGGCATACAGCGCAGCGGCTATTGCACCAGCAAAACATGGGCTTCGCAGGTAATGGGCATTATTAAAAAATACGGCCTGAACGAACTGGACGAAACTCCCGCCGCAACCACACAGCAACTGGCACAAAACGCGGATAAATAAAATACTTTAAATTTGGGGGCATTAGCTATTTTTAAAGTACCCTTATGCGTAAACTCATTTATCTTCTTGTAGCCTGCGCAAGCCTTACATCGTGCTCGTCCAAAAAAAAGGGGATCAGCAGCCGCACTGCGCACCGCAATAACCAAAGCATACAAAAGGCCAATAAAGACGCTATAGCCAACTATACATCATACACCGCGCTGCAATATATCGAGCGTTTTAAAACCATCGCCATAAAAGAAATGAACCAGTACGGCATACCTGCCAGTATTACGCTGGCGCAGGGCTTGCTGGAGTCGGGCAACGGCAACGGCGAACTGGCAAAAGTGGCCAACAACCATTTCGGCATAAAATGTACCGGCGACTGGAAAGGCCAGGGTTACTACAAGGATGACGACCAAACCAATGATTGTTTCAGGGTATACAAAAACCCGGAGGATTCCTTTCGCGATCATTCGGAGTTTTTGCAGAAAAAACGTTACGCGGCCTTGTTCGAACTGGATAAAAACGATTACGAAGGCTGGGCCAAAGGCCTGAAAGCTGCCGGCTACGCCACCAACCCCAAATACCCCCAGCTGCTTATCAACGCTATAAAAAAATACGAGCTTGACCTGTTTGACAGGCCGGAAACCGAGATACAGAAAATTAAGCGCGAAGACCGCGTACTGGCGCAGATAAATGACAACATTGGCAAAGAGGTGAAGGACTCGGTAATTACCAATACGCCGGTAGAAAAATTGTACACCGTGCAGCAGGGCGATACACTATTCAACATATCCAAACGTTTCTCACTTACTGTTGATGAACTTAAGGCGCTGAACAATATGGCCGATAACGCAATAAAAATTGGCCAGAAGCTTGTAATAGCTCAATAATCCACGTTAATTATTGTTAAATAATATGATGAAGCTTTCGCAAAAAGTTAGTTTTAGCCCCATAATGAAGTTATGGTTGTGGCTGGTGCTATTTTTTTGCGGTATATCGCCTGTGTTTGCACAGGATAAAACGGTTGACGGGATCATATTTGATAAGGAATCTAAGGGCAGGATAGCCCGCGTAAACGTGCGCAATATGGCGGGCGGACAACCAGTGTACAATAACCTTAAAGGCGAGTTTAAAATAAATGCTGCCAGGGGCGATGCGCTCATTTTCGCAAAAGAAGGTTATATGGCCGATACCATCACCGTGCAGGACAAACGCACTATAGCGGTTTACCTAAAACGCACCGGCATACAACTGGAGCAAGTTAATATAAACGACACGCTGCTAAGCCCCGAAAAGAGGCTGTTAGCCACCAAGCGCGATTACACCAAAATATATGGCTCGCTTGCCTATAACGATATGCTGAATGTTGGGCCCGGCGGCGTGGGTTTCAGCATAGATGCCTTGTACAATGCCTTTAGCCGCAGCGGCCGCAATGCCGAGCATCTAAGGGGTATTATTGAAAGCGACTACCGGCAAAATGTAATAGACTACCGCTTTACCCGTACGTTAGTGGCAAACATTACCGGCCTTAAAGATCAGCCGCTGACAGATTTTATGCTGAAATACCGCCCCGGCTATTATTTTGTAACCACCGCTACCGACTATGAATTTATAAGGTATGTTCGGAATAATTTCAGGCGATACAAACGCCGCCCTGCGGCGTTTACCCTGGCACCATTAGAACCTTAAATGAAATACCCGGTTATTGTTGTGCCTTTTTTGCGGGTTGACGGTATGGCGCTATACCCCTTTATCCTGGTTAAAAGTAAGTCGGCCGTAAATGACAGGGTATTGATCAACCACGAAGCCATCCACCTGAAACAGCAGGCCGAATTACTGGTGATACCCTTCTATATTTTTTACCTGCTGAATTACCTGTGTAACTTATTTATATACCGTGGGCACAATAAAGCCTACCGCAATATTGTTTTTGAACGGGAGGCATATCAAAACGAAACCGATCTGGCTTATAACCAAAAGAGGGGCTTATGGGCCTGGCGCAAATATTTATAAACTAATTAGCTATTTTAGCCCCCGGTTTAACAGTAACGATGATAAAAAGGGTATCAAAGGTTTTTTTAGTGATTTTTATGGCTTGTTCGGTACCTGCTGTTGCACAGGTGGCTGATACTGTTAAAACAGATACCTTTAAGGTTGACACCGTGCTGCTAAATAAGTACCGGATAGAACCGCGAAAAAACTCCCTGCCCACACGCATACGGCCCTTGCAGGTACAGGCCCAGTTTATCCCGCTGGATATGCCCGATTACGAAATAATGCACTGGCGCAAGTGGCTCACCGTAGCCATTAACTTTAACCAGTCGTCGTTTAGCAATAACTGGAGTTCGGGCGGTGTGAGCGCCATTGCGCTGGGTACCAATATTATTTATAAAACCGAGTACAACAAGGCCCCTTTTATTTACACCGCCGAAGTAAACTTTTTATACGGCCGCTCCAAAAACAAAGGCCAAAGCGCCCGGAAAACTAATGACCGTTTATTTATTGATAACAAGCTGGCCACCAAACTATCCACCAACTGGTACTTCTTCGGGTCGTTAACGTTCGATGCGCAGATAGACAGGGGTTTTCAATATCCCGACCCAAATCCACCCATTCTTATTTCGCGGTTCCTGTCGCCGGGCTATATTACTGAGTCGATAGGTTTTGAGTACAAGCCATCTAAATACTTTGATGTACGTTTAGGTACAGGTACCGCGCGGCAAACGCTGGTGTTAGATACCACCATTTACCACAACCAGCCCGGTAACTACGGGGTGCCCATCGGCAAAAAAGTACGTAATGAACTGGCTTTCCAGGGTGTAATGGCCTTTGATAAGGATATTATGCAAAACATCCACCTCAACTGGCGCTATGCCATATTCATCCCTTATGGCCGGCCATTGGCGTACGTGAACCACAGGCTGGATGCCACCCTGCTGGCAAGGGTAAACAAGCTGATCAATGTCAGCATGAATGCCACCGCGCTTTATAATAAGGATATGGCATCAAAGATACAGGCAACCGAAGGTTTGGCTTTGGGTATTATGTATAAATTTCCGTAACGGCAAACCGCTACATACCATTTAAACAAATCGCAACTAATTGTTAACTTTGCCACCTCAAAAATTTTACTAATGTTTGAAAATCTTTCGGATAAGTTAGACAGGGCGTTCAAGGTACTGAAGGGACAGGGCACCATTACAGAAATAAACGTGGCAGAAACCATGAAGGAGATACGCAAAGCGCTCCTTGATGCCGATGTTAACTACAAAACCGCCAAAACCTTTACAGATGATGTAAGGCAAAAAGCCTTAGGCGAAAACGTACTTACGGCCGTATCGCCGGGGCAGCTGCTAACCAAGATAATGAATGATGAGCTGGCCGGCCTTATGGGTGGTACTGCCGCCGAGCTGGAACTAACCGCATCGCCAACCATAATACTGATAGCGGGCCTTAACGGTGCGGGTAAAACCACCTTTACCGGCAAGCTGGCCAATTATCTTAAAACACAAAAAAATAAAAAGCCTTTACTGGTAGCTGATGATATTTACCGCCCCGCGGCGATAGACCAGCTGGAAGTTTTAGGCGGGCAGATAGGCGTACCCGTTTACGCTAACCGCGAATCAAAAGATCCTATCTCGATAGCGAAGGAAGGTATTGCGTTTGCCAAACAGAACGGCCACAACGTAGTAATCATAGATACCGCCGGTCGTTTATCTGTTGACGAGGCCATGATGGTGGAAATTGAGCAGGTAAAAGCCGCCACAAGTCCGCACGAGATACTATTTGTGGTTGATAGCATGACCGGCCAGGATGCCGTGAACACCGCCAAGGTGTTTAACGACAGGCTTGACTTTACCGGCGTGGTATTGACTAAGCTGGATGGCGATACGCGTGGTGGTGCCGCGCTGTCTATTAAGTCGGTTGTTAACAAGCCCATAAAATTTATTGGTACCGGCGAAAAGATGGAAGCGCTTGACGTTTTCCACCCCGACCGTATGGCCTCGCGCATACTGGGCATGGGCGACGTGGTATCCCTGGTGGAACGCGCGCAGCAGCAGTTTGACGAAAAGGAAGCGGCCGAACTGCAAAAGAAGATAAGGAAGAACAAGTTTGACTTTAACGACTTTTACAGCCAGATACAGCAGATAAAAAAGATGGGTAACATGAAGGACCTGATGGGCATGATACCCGGTGTTGGCAAAATGATGAAGGACGTGCAGGTGGATGATGATGCCTTTAAATCGGTTGAGGCCATTATACAATCAATGACCAAATACGAAAAGGAAAACCCCGACAGCATAAACCAAAGCCGCCGCAACCGCATAGCCAACGGCTCGGGCACCGACCTGGCCGAAGTAAACCGCCTGATAAAGCAGTTTGAAGACATGCGCAAGGTAATGAAGCAAATGAGCAATCCCGCCGCCATGGCCAGCATGATGAAGCGCATGCCGAAGATGTAAGAAGGTTTGATGAGATAATATAAAGCCGTTTCAATTGATTTTGAAGCGGCTTTTTCGGTTTGTGTTTCTTCCCGCGCGTATTGCGAGCGCAGCAATCTCTTTAGGATAATTACTGCGGAATATACAAAAAGAGGTAATATTCAAGACGAGAAGCCTATTGTTTGTATATTAGTTTTGTAGAATCTCTGTTTAATTTATATGATATTATAAACCTCAAAAATATTATGGTTTTTTTAGATGACCACACCGTTCCTTCAAACAGCGTTAATGAAAATGATATCCTCGAACATTGGGATTGGCTTTTAGGTAATAAATTGAAAATTTTGATTATTACTAAAATGGGAGATGTGTTCCTGTCAGAAAATGATGGTGGTGTATATTGGCTTGCTACTGATGTAGGCTCATTAACTAAGGTAGCAGAAGGATGTGAGGATTTTAAACTACAGTTAGAAAAGAAGGAGAATTTCGATAATTGGTTTTTACCAGAATTAGTAGATGCATTAGAAAATACAGGTAAAAAACTAAATAGTGGTGAACTTTATAGTTTTATAAATTTGCCGATTTTGGGTGGTGAGTATGAAGTTGAAAATATTGAGCCTTGCGATATTAGTGTACACTTTACAGTAACAGGTCAACTACAAAAGCAAATTAAAAATTTACCGGGCGGTACTAAAATAAAAATAAATATTACCTAATTCTTGAGCTGAGCCGCCTAAAATATTTTTTCATTCTAAGAAACGAAGAATAACGATTTGAATAAATAGTTCAGATATTGCTTCGTGCCTTACAGCAATGACGCGCGGGGAGAATGAGGTGTATAAATTTGCGCTAAAAAGGGTTTGACATAATGGAATATGTTTAGTGAGATCACCCGGAAGATGAGATATTTGTACCAACCCAAATCAATAGAACACCCGGATCAGGCTCCCTCTCCTTTGGAGAGGGCGGGGGGTGAGGCGATCAAGTGGTGCCAAAATTCCGCAGTGTTCCAAAGTGTTCACTGGGGTGTTCCAAAGTGCTCACGGGGTGTTCAGGGTGTTCACGGTTTAAAAAATGAACACTTTGGAACACTACAGGTAATACTCCTGCCCGGCCTTTTCACCTTTCGCTTCATCTTAGCTTAACCGCCCGCATACTGGTAACAGTTTTTAGAAATAAATCCAGCAAATTTCTGTTATATTGTTTAGGATTTACCGCCATGAAAAAACTTTGGATCTGCTTAATAGCGCTGCTGTATATTTTACCTGTAAAAGCCCAGGTACCCGGCTCACCCATTGACGTGCAGCGCTACCGCTTCCGGCTGGTTTTAAATGACAATAACAATAGTATTACAGGCAAGGCCGCCATTACCATCAATGCCTTACAAAACACCGAAACGGTGCAGCTGGACCTGGTTAAAAAGGATGATACAGGCAAAGGGATGCTGGTAAAATCAGTAACAGAAAATGGCAAACCCCTGCGCTTTGAACATGCAGGCGAAATCTTAAAAATATTTGCCGCCGTTAAGGCAAAAAGCAAACACAGCTATACCGTTAACTACAGCGGCATACCCGCCGACGGCCTCATCATATCTACCAACAAATTTGGCGACCGTACCTTTTTTGGCGATAACTGGCTTAAGCGCGCCCATTACTGGCTGCCCTGCGTTGATGACGTAGCCGATAAGGCGGCTGTAGATTTTATAGTGACCGCGCCGCTGCATTACAAGGTGGTCTCAAACGGGCTAAAGCAAAAAGAAACCATCGCCGGAAAAATAAAGACCACCTACTGGAGTGAACCCACCCCAATTTCCACCAAAATAATGGTGATAGGCGTAGCTAAGTTTGCAGTTGATGACCGGGGCAAAATTGGGGGCATACCGGTCTACTCGTATGTTTTTCCGCAGGATAAAACTGTTGGTTTTAAAAGTTATGCCTATGCTGCGGATATCCTACCCTTTTTTACAGAAAAGTTAGGGCCATTTGCCTACCAAAAACTGGCTAATGTGCAATCGAAAACCATATTTAACGGGATGGAAAATGCGAGTGTGATCTTCTATTCCGAAAAGTCGGTTACCGATGCTGATGTAGAAGAACTGATCGCCCATGAAATTGGGCACCAATGGTTTGGCGATGCCGTTACCGAAAAAGGTCCGCAGCACGTATGGTTAAGCGAGGGCTTTGCCACCTACTTAGCACATATTTACCATGAGCACAAATATGGCAGGGATAGCCTCAACAAGCGAATGCTGGTTGATAAGCGGGCTGTGATAGCATTTGAGCGCAGGCGGCACACCCCTGTGGTAGATACCACCCATGTAACAGATTATATGGACCTGCTGAATGATAACAGCTACGAAAAGGCAAGCTGGGTATTACACATGCTGCGCCATCAATTGGGCGATACCACATTTTGGCAGGGCATAAGGGCCTATTACGCCCAATACAAAAACAGCAATGCCAATACGGCGGATTTTATGGCTGTAATGGAAAAAACCAGCGGGCAGAACCTGCAGCAGTTTTTTAAACAATGGTTGTACACACCCGGTCACCCGGTGTTAAAGGTTGCCTTTGATACCATTACCGAAAAGGGAAAGATAGTGATGCGCATAGAACAGCAGCAGGAATTTTTATATGATATCCCGCTGGAATATATTGTGAATGGCCAGCGCTATACGATTAATATTAAAAATAAAATATCCGAAGTAAAAATACAGCTACCCATCAACGAGATTGGCTTCGACCCGGATGTTAACACCCTGGCCGAAATTATTATGGACAACCCCGAGTACCGTATAAAACAATAAACTAAGCCGGTGGATTTTAAACCGAAGATTAAATTCTATATCTTTCGGTCTAAATAAACTTTATTCATCGTGTTGGTTAAAACTTTTGGCAGTGCTGTTTATGGTATCGAGGCTATCACGATAACCGTTGAAGTGAATATAGCGGCTGGTACAAAATATTTTGTGGTGGGGTTGCCCGATATAGCCATTAAGGAAAGCTATTTCCGGATAGAATCGGCATTGAAAAACTGTGGATTTAAAATGCCGAGGCAGCAGGTGGTGGTAAACATGGCCCCGGCTGATATCCGCAAGGAAGGTTCTTCGTATGACCTTACCATTGCTACCGGCGTGCTTGCCGCGTCGGGTCAGATAAAAACTGAAGAGCTGGAAAAATACCTCATTATGGGTGAACTGTCGCTCGACGGCGGTTTGCAGCCTATTAAAGGGGCATTGCCTATTGCGGTGCAGGCGCGTAAGGAAGGTTACAAAGGCTTCATTCTGCCCAAACAAAACGCCCGCGAAGCTGCCATAGTGAACGATCTGGAAGTATACGGTGTAGAAAGCATAAAAGAGGTAGCCGGCTTTTTTAATGGCGACCTGCAGCTAACCCGCGAATACGTAAACACCCGCGAAGAATTTTACAACAGCCTGAGCAATTACGATAGCGACTTTAGCGAAGTAAAGGGCCAGGAAAATATTAAGCGCGCGCTGGAAATAGCCGCCGCAGGCGGGC
>JBDSIC010000017.1:0-11327 GCA_039918195.1 Mucilaginibacter sp. | reverse complement strand
ACCACATAGCGGACGTTAGATTTGTTGATGCCCATACCAAAAGCGATGGTAGCCACAATGATCTTTACTTCATCGCGCAAAAAGGCTTCCTGGTTGCGGGCTTTGGTGGCGTTGTCCAGCCCGGCGTGGTAGGCCTCGGCCGAAAAACCTTCTTCCTTCAGGTCGGCCGCCAGCGCCTCGGTTGATTTACGCGACAGGCAATAAATTATGCCCGAATCTTCTTGGCGCTCTTTCAAAAATGCCATCAGCTGGTTAAAGCTTTTGTTTTTGGGCATTACCCTGTAGGTGATATTGGGCCGGTTAAAGGAGGCTACAAAAACCGCCGGGTTATGCAGCGCCAGCTTTTCAAGAATGTCTTTTTGGGTAAGCTTATCCGCCGTGGCGGTAAGTGCGATAACCGGGATATTGGGAAAATCATTTTTTAACCCGGCCAGCATCAGGTATTCGGGCCTAAAATCGTGGCCCCAGTGCGATATACAATGCGCCTCATCAATGGCTATCTGGGATACCGGTAGGGATTTTAAAAAGCTTATCAATTTGCTTTCGGAACCAAACAGCCTTTCGGGCGCCAGATACAATAACTTTATCTCGTTTTTATTTAGCCGGCTAATTATATCGCGCTGCTCATCCGGATTTTGCGCCGAGTTAAGAAAGGCGGCGGGTATACCGGTTACATTCAGGCTGTCTACCTGGTCCTTCATTAAAGCGATAAGGGGCGATATGACAATGGTAAGCCCATCCAGCAATACCGCGGGCAACTGGTAACATAATGATTTACCGCCGCCGGTAGGCATTAGCGCCATTACATCGCGCCCGCCCAAAACCTGCTGCACAATTTCTTCCTGCTCGTGCCTGAACTCGCTGTATCCAAAATATTTTTGCAGGGCTTGTGATGGGGTCATGGTGTTGATGTGCGGATTGTTGATGTGCAAATATGCAGATGATTGTGCGAACTGAATATGCTAATTAATGAATTTCCACAATTAATTCATAGCAATATTGTTAATTCTAAAACCGGGTAAATTCTGCTTCAGAATTTATTTTTTATCTTAGCCTTTATCGTATGACAAAAAAAATATCATTATTGCTTATTTGCGTGTGGGCTGTGTTGACAGCATCGGCACAAAAAATACAATCGCCGGCTGAGTTTTTGGGCTATAAGCTGGGTACGCAGTTTACCTCGCACCAGCATATAACTGATTACGTTAATTATATAGCTAAAGCCGCCCCCGGCAATGTAAAGCTGGTTGAATACGGCAGCACTAATGAGGGCCGCCCGCTGATGGCAGCCTTTGTAGGCTCGGCAGAGAATATTAGCCGTTTAGAAGAAATACGCAAAAATAACCTTCGCTTAGCTGGTATTGAAACCCCGGCGGCGACAGTAGATGTAATCACACCTATTATAGTATGGCTCAGCTACAATGTGCATGGGAACGAACCAAGCTCAAGCGAAGCTGCACTGCAAACCTTATTTGATTTGGTCGACCCGGCCAATACCCCCACCAAAGCCTGGCTTAAAAATACCTTAGTGGTTATCGACCCATGCCTTAACCCTGATGGCCGCGAGCGGTATGTGAATTTTTATAACTCGGTAAAGGGGCAAACGCCCGATGCCAACCCCGCCGCGCGCGAACATTCAGAGGCCTGGCCGGGCGGCAGGACGAACCATTACTTTTTCGACCTTAACCGCGACTGGGCCTGGCAGGTGCAAAAGGAAACCCAGGGACGTATAGCGCTATTCAATAAATGGCTGCCGCAGGTACATGTGGATTTTCACGAACAGGGATATAACTCGCCCTATTACTTTGCCCCGGCTGCCGAGCCTTTTCATAAAGATATAACCCCGTGGCAGCGCGAGTTTCAAACCATCATCGGTAAAAACAACGCCAAATATTTTGATAAAAATGGCTGGGCCTATTTTACCAAAGAGATATTCGACCTGTTGTACCCATCGTACGGCGATACCTATCCTATATATAATGGTTCCATCGGGATGACATATGAGCAGGGTGGCATAGGTGCAGGGCTAACCGTTAAAACCGCCACCGGCGATACACTTACGCTGGTTGACAGGATAGCCCACCACCACTCCAATAGCTTAAGCACCATCGAAGCAGTGTCCGCTAACGCGAAAAAAGGCTTAGCTGAATTTAAAAAGTATTTTGACAAGGGCCGTACCAACCCACCCGGTGAGTACAAGGGCTATATTATAAAGAACGACAACCAGGATAAAATAACAACACTTACCCAATTGCTTGATAGGAACGGCATACAGTATGGGTTCGGTTTAAATAAGGCAGTTAGCGGATTCAACTATTTTACAGGTAAAACCGAGCAATATAAACCGGCAGATAATGACCTGGTGATAAGCGCCTACCAACCCAAATCGGTATTGCTGAATGTACTGCTGGAACCCAAAACTTTTATTGCCGACTCCAACACTTACGACATTACCGGCTGGGCATTGCCTTATGCGTACGGCTTAAAGGCCTGGGCGGTTAAGGAGCAAATTAGCCCGCTTGCGCCGGCAATGCCGGTTGCCACCATACCTGTGTACAGCAATACGCCAGCTTATGCTTACGTATCTGCATGGCAATCGGTAAATGATGTAAAATTTTTGGCGCTGCTGCTGCAGCATAATATTAAGGTGCGTTATTCCGAAAAACCTTTTGAGGCCGAAGGAAAGAAGTTTACAGCGGGGTCGCTTATAATTAGCCGCGCCGGCAACGGGGGTGCCGGTTTTGATAAGCAGGTGCAGCAGCTTGCCTTGCAATACGGCCACGGCCTCGTGCAGCTCAACTCCGGATTTGTTGATAAGGGAGCAGATATTGGGTCGGATTATATCAAATACATCCATGCGCCTAAAGTAGTGCTGGTTACCGGTGATGCAGTATCGTCCGAAGCCATGGGCGAGATATGGCACTTTTTTGAGCAGGAATTAAAGTACCCGGTAACACTGGTAAACTACAACGATCTGGGCCGCATACGCTGGGCCGATGTTGATGTGTTGATCTTCCCGGATGGCAGCTATGATGATTTTCCTTCGGACCGGTTGAAAACCTGGGTACAAAACGGCGGCAAGCTTATCGCTATGCAAAATGCGGTTTCGCAACTGGCAGATAAAAAAAGCTTCGCCATAAAAAAGAAGGAAGATAAAAAGGACGATAAGGATAGTACAGATAAAGCGGATATAAAGTTATATGCTAATCGCGACAAGGAAGCTATAAAAACAAATGTACCGGGGGCCATCTATAAAATAAACCTCGATAATTCACACCCGCTTGGCTTCGGCCTGTCAAACAGTTACTATACCCTTAAGCTTAACGACGAAGTATACCAGTATTTAGGCGATAAAGAAGGCTGGAATGTGGGTACTATTAAAAAGAACGCCTACGTATCGGGATTTGTGGGTCAAAAAAGCAAGGCTAAAATAGCCGATGGTATGTTACTGGGCGTACAGTCCGTAGGCCAGGGCTCGGTAGTCTATTTGGTTGATGATCCGTTATTCCGCAGTTTTTGGGAAAATGGCAAACTGCTGTTTAGTAATGCTGTGTTTATGGTGCAGTAACCCCTCCGCCCCCTGAAGGGGGGACTTTTTAAAAGCTTAAAGACTGAACGTTTTTCTAATTTGTACTTCAAAAACTCCCCCTTTAGGGGGCTGGGGGTTAGTTCCTCGATTTCACCCTGTCGCTTTCGGCATCCGCGCCGGTACGGCGTTCGCGGCTTTTTATTTTGGTGTTGCCAAAATTGTAGGTAAGGTTAATGCGGGCAATACGCGTTTCGCGTTTTTGCCTTATGTCAAGGTCAACAGTTTGATACTGGCTGGTGATATTGTTGCGGCGCATGTAAAAAATATCGCTCACGGCTACCTTAACGTTCAGTTTTTTATTGGCAAATGAACGGCTCAGCCCGGCATCAATAGAGTATTGGGGCTTCATAGTATATATACCATAAGTGCTTTCCGATTGATAAAAGGTCATTATCTCGCCTTTAATTGCTTTTGGAAGTAAAAATGTTTGGGTAGTTTTCAATACAAATGCTGCTTTACCTTTATTAAGATCAGCACCCAGCAGATCATCAGTTTTAAAATTATTATAAAAACCGGTGAAGTTTACATTACCGCTCCACCATTTAGCAATAGTATACGGGGCGTTTACATTTATCGAGTAATTGTTTTGCTCGCGAAAGTTAAGGTAAGTTTGATACGTAGCCTTGCTAACAGTGTCCGTTAATATGATCTCGGTAAATACATCTGTTGTTTTGCTGTAGCCCAGGCTTACGTTAATGCTCTTATTATAAGTGTAGTTCAGCTCAAACGAGTTGGTGTATTGCGGTTTCAGGAACGGGTTGCCTTCCGAAAACGTATACTGGTCCAGGTAATAAATAAACGGGTTTAGGTCCTCGTAGCTCGGCCTGTCAATACGGCGGCTGTAGCTTAATCCCATTTCGTGTTTTTTGCCCAATTTTTGATTGATAAATAAGGTAGGGAAGAAATTAAGATAGTCGCGTTTTACCACGTTGTTTTTAGTTACCAGGTTGCCTACTGATGAGGTATGCTCTGCCCTTACACCTAATTGTACTGATGTGTTTTTGAACTCTTTACTAAAATTAACATAGCCGGCGCTTATTCTCTCATCATATATAAAGTGATTGGTGCGCCCGGTGTCGGTATGCAGGCCCACGCCTGTCGAGTCTATCTGCGCCCGCAGGTCGTTGTCTGTTTTTACGTAGCTGAATTTTACCCCGGCTTCAAACTTGGCAGTCTTGTTCAACGGTTTTACGTAATCGGCCTTTTGGGTGTTAATGGTAATGGTGGATGGCGTTTCATTGTACACTTTAAGCGGTTGTTTGTATTCGGTGCCGTTAGCTAAAAAGAACCGGGTATCATAAACAGCCTGCGAGTTATTCCTGAACTTCGAATAATCGATATCCACGCTGATCTCCTGGCCAAGTGTATCTATCTGGAATTTATCGTTTAGGTTGAAAGCGATATTGCGGTACGTAGGGCTAAGCCGCGATGGTGTCCTCTGTACGGTATCGCCGGGGCCGAAGGCCTTGCCGATATTGGTGACATTATCGTTGGTATCATAGCCGTTGGTATGGTCGCCGTTCACGATAAAGCCAATTACGTTTCTTTTTGAGGTATTGTAGTCGGTGCCGAAGCGGTAATTATTGTAATGAACCTCGGTACCCATATTAATAAACTGGTCGAAATAGGTTTTGCCTGTGCTGGTGGTTACAATACGCCTGATGTTCATATCATTCTCGCGTTTAATATCACCGCGGCTAAAAGAGCCGAAGAAGTTCCAGTCGCCCTGCTTATGGTTCAGGTTAATGCTGGCATTGTTCCTGAAATTTTTACCATAACCTACGCCGGCGGTTATACTGCCGTTAGTGCCGGTTTGACTGTTCTTTTTCAATTTTATGTTAATGATACCCGAATTGCCCGAAGCGTCGTACTTTGATGACGGATTGGTAATTATCTCAATGGATTGTATGGCCCCGCCATCAGTTGAGCGCAGCAAAGCCGCCAGTTGTGTTTGCGACAGGTAGGTAAGCTTATCGTTTATCATCACGGTAACGCCGGTTTTGCCTTGCAGGCTTATCTGATCATCGCGGTCGATGGTTACGCCCGGCGCCCTTTCTAAAATTTCGAGGGCGTTATTGCCGGCTGCCAGTACGCTGTTCTCTACATTCATCACCATACGGTCGGCCTTGCGTTCTATCAACGGTTTGGCTGCGGTAACCGTAACCGTATTTAACGAACGGCTTTCGGGCAGCATCGCTAATGCCGGCACTACTGCTGTTGGTCCGTTTACTGTTACCACATTGCTGTAGGTTTTTTTATAACCCATATTAGTGGCGGCAATAATATAGTTACCAGCCTTTACCCTGTCAAAAATATAAATACCCGCATCATTGCTTATAGCGCCCTTTACTATAGATGAATCGGCGGCTTTTAACAGGCTAATGGTGGCATATTCAATTGGTTTACCCGCTTCATCAAGTGCCGATCCTGATATTTTACCGGTTGCCTGTGGTGTGGTTTGGGCAAAACCGGTAACGGTATTTATAATAAGGAGTAAGACAAACCCGGTTGCATAAGCGGCCTGGCGTGTATATATAATAGTGTGCCTATAAAACTTACGGCAATAAGTATCCTGTAAAAGCATATCTCTTTATTAAAAATGAGCAATTAAAATTCGGCTTGCCGGCCAAAAAGGCCGTGTTCAGATAAGTATTATCGTGCAACAAGCATCTGTATTGTTTATAAGATGCAAAAGGATGGGATAACGTTACACTTTCAGTTTAATTTTTTTAACGCCGGGAAGAAATTCGCGGCAACATCATCAATTAAAGAGAACCTGTATCGGTATTGCTTTTTGCCGGGCTTGTACTCGCGCACAATGGCTTTCACCTCTTTATTCAGCGGCAAGTATTTACCGGGTAAATAATAGTAATAAAAAGGTATGATAAGCCCGCTGCTAAGCAGCAGGCTTAAATATTTAATTATCGCTCTCATGGTTTTGTCGTAATTAAAGTATCTTTTTTATAGATCAACGTATCCTTTTTAAGGACGGGCACTACCAGTTGGGTATCAACTTTGCATTGCAGGCCGTCGGCTGTCATAATAAACGGGGCATGTGTGCCATCCTGATGCTGGTTGTTCTCCATACAATCGTGTATGCTGATGCCGTTTAGATATGGGTCTAAATTCTCATCAATTACCAGTTTGGTGTTAAGCGGTAATTTTAAGGTGAGGTGTAGTTCCTGGTTGCGCCATAATTTATCAGATTGCCGCTCTAATGTCTTTGAAAATTTTAACACCGAATCTTGCTGCACAAACTGGTAGGTAGTATTGCGCGCATAGGTTAAGGCGTTTTCATAGTTTGGCCCCCTTGCGCTGAAAGACTCAATTAAAATTGGTGCTGCTACATCACTTTTTTCTATGTCAATGAGTATCGAGCTTCCCGGCTCGTCAAAATTATTATCCTCGTCATCAATGATGATCATACCGTTAAAGCGCTCTTTAACACGCAGGCGTACGCTGTCCTGCCCGGTTAGGTATTTGATATCATTCAGCTTTAGGTAATAGGTACCAACCGATGACGGGGCAATGCTGACGTTCTTCCTGAAACTGGCCGATACCCTAAAATCTGCCGCTACTTTAGCAGTATAGTATATAACCGTACATAGTGCAACTGCCCATATGGCCAGCAATGTAAAGCCTGTTGAGCGGGAAAATGGCTGGTTTTTAAATAATGCCGATATGGTTAATAATATAATAGTTAATAAAGGTATAGCTAACATCAGTAACCCGCATATTAGGAATATGGTGGTGATTTGATAGTTTGCTATACTAAAAGGGAATACATTTAGTATAGTATTATTGCCATAAACCAAAAACCCGATGGCGATAATGATAAGGAACACAAGCCATCCGATTGCGGTTAGTAAAATAACTACACCTAATATTTTTACCAATACTTTACCCGAACCTTTTAAAAATACCCCAAAGTAGTGGAAAAAATCACTTACAAAATCGCGGCTTTTGTATATAAATGGCCGGGCTTCGTGATTAATTCCCCTCAGGTTGTTTTGTACCGATGTCATTTCCTCTTCAAAATTCTTCTTAAAGCCCTGCAAGTTTAGCTTTTCACCCTTCATGGCCATACGGTCGGCACGGCTAACGGCTTTAGGTATAACTATCCATAGTATGATATATAGTATAAGCCCTGTGCCAAAAAACATGGTGAATAAAGCAAATGCCAGGCGTACCCATACCGCGTTAAAGTCGAAGTAATTGGCTATGCCCGAGCAAATACCGCCCAGCAAATGATCGTCAGGATCGCGAAAGAGCTTGCGCGCGGTATGATTGTCGTAGGCATTGGCGGTACTGCCCGGGGTTTTATCCTCTTCGTCGGCATTTTCAAAATCCTCTACATTACCCATTTGTTCAATAACCGCTTTTACATCCTGCTCTACCAAAGCCTGTTTACTGTCGCGCACCAGTGTATCGGCAAACATTTCGGCAATGCGGTTCTCTATGTCGGTAGTTATTTCAAGGCTGTCTGCCGAGTTCATGAAATGGCGCTTAACGCCCGTCATGTAACCCTTAAGTATTTCGTAGGCATCTTCCTCAATGTGAAATACGGTGCCGTTTATATTGATGATGATCGTTTTGTTCATGATGATAATTTTTTTGTCGTTAATTATTTTCTGTTGCCAATAGCGGTATGTACTGCAAATTCAAGCTCTTTCCAGGTTTTATCCAGCTGGTTCAGCACGCTGCGGCCTTCATCAGATAGTACATAATACTTGCGCGGCGGGCCCGAGGTTGATTCTACCCAGTTGTAGGTAAGTAATCCGTTATTTTTTAAGCGGGTAAGTAAAGGGTACAAAGTACCCTCAACTACAAGCAGTTGGGCTTTTTTCAGATCAGCGATAATGTCTGATGCATATGTTTCGCCCTTAGATATAATGGATAATATGCAGTACTCCAGTATACCTTTTCTCATTTGGGTTTGTGTGTTCTCTACAATCATAATACAAAGATATATGTTTTAGATTGTATTATGCAATACATAGTACTAAAAATTATCATATTTTTTTTATTTGGGGTTTATTTTGAAATATTTTCAACTTTTTTCATTAAAAACTTGACTTTTCGATAATGTAACGTTACTTTTATGTTTAATTAACTATTAACTGATCTTATTTATTAACGAAATGAAAAAACTTCTACTAGTAAGTTTGTGCTTTCTGATGTTATGCGTAACCCAGACATTTGCACAAAGCCGGACAATCACCGGAACAGTAACTGCTAAGGAGGATGGATTACCTATCCCCGGAGTAAGCGTAACCGTACCGGGTACCACAGTGGGTACCCAAACTAATGCAGACGGTAAATTTTCTATCAGCGTACCTTCAGGCGCTACTAAACTTCAATTCTCATTTATAGGTTACGGAACACTTGCAGTGCCAATTGGCGCGGGCGACGTGGTTAGCCCTGTATTGAGCTCTGATTTGCAGCAGCTGAACGAGGTGGTTGTAACCGCCTTAGGTATATCAAGGGAGAGAAAAACTCTTGGTTATGCGCAAACAACTGTTAAAAACGAAACTATCAACGCTTCATCGCCAATTGGTTTATTAACCGGTTTGCAAGGTAAGGTTGCCGGTTTAAACATCTCTAATGTGTCGGGTAGCCCGGGTGGTACTACTAAGGTTATACTACGTGGTTATTCATCTATCAGTGGTGATAACCAGCCGTTATACATTGTTGATGGTGTGCCTTTTAACAACTCACGTGCCGGATCGGACGGTAACTATGACTTTGGTAACTCGGCGAATGATATTGACCCGAACCTTATCGATAACATGAGTATCCTGAAAGGTTCTGAAGCAACTGCGCTTTACGGTAACCGTGGTTCAAATGGTGTTATCATCATCACAACCAAAAGAGGCAAGGCAGGCAAGCCAATTGTTGAAGTAAACACAGGTACTTCATTAACCAATGTGGCTATCACTTATACACCTCAAAAAATATTCGGACAAGGCTGGGCGCAGGAGTTCATACTTTCTGAAAACGGAAGCTGGGGTCCTAAACTTGATGGGGTTGTTAGGCCATGGGGTGCAACAGGCGCTACCTTGGGTAACAAGCAATTGTTAAAACCATTCTCGTTTTTAGAAAACAATGTATCTGATGCCTATGATATGGGCCTCGAGTTAAACAATAACGTATCGGTTAGGGGTGGTAACGAAACTTCAACCTACCTGATGTCATACGGTAACATTTATGGCGATGGCGTATTGCCCGGCAAAAATGATGTGTACAAAAGGAATAACTTTACATTTAACGGCGGCACTAAATACAAAAAGTTCAGCAGTGATGTATCGTTAAACTATGTTAATAACGTGCGTAACGTTATTCAAACCGGCCAGGGCGATAACCAGGGCAGTACCTTTTACGAAAGCTTACTGCAAATTCCTGTAGATATCCCTATTAAAGACTTAAGGGATTACAAGAACGAATTTTTTAATGTAGATAACTATTTTACACCATTTGCCGAAAATCCATACTATTCATTGTATGAAAATGGTTCAAGGCAAACCAGTAACAGGTTTTATGGTAACATTAACCTTAAGTACGAAATCGCCAGCTGGTTTACTTTAAACTTCCAGCAAAGTGCCGACGTAACCAATCGTTACGGTAAACAATGGCTTAACAAGAATGCTCCTTCACCAGGTAGCTGGAACTCAGGTGTCAACGTTGAAAACGCGCCAAGAGCGGCTGACGTAGGCGGTGTAATTGAAACATCATTTAATACTTTTGAATACGACTCTAAATTACAAGGCTTATTTACCAAAAATATCAATGAAGACTTTGATATTAATGGTGTATTGGGTATCAATTATAATGACAGGGGTTCACGCAGTCTGCAAACTCAAGTTGAAGACTTAGCAATACCCGGGTTTTTCCAGATAAACAACTCATTGAACAAGCCCCAAAGTTTTGTAACAGAAATACACAGGCGCATATTGGGCTTTTACGGGCAAGCGACATTAGGTTATAAGGATTATGCATTCTTAACCGTCACCGCTCGTAATGACGTCACCTCAACACTGGCACCGGGTAAAAACAGCTACTTCTTCCCTGCTGCCAACCTTGCCCTGATACTTACCGATGCTTTAAATATAAAAAGCGACATCCTAACATTTGCTAAACTGCGCGGTGGATATGGTGAAACCGGTACAGATGCATCAGAGTATTTCATCTACAATACGTTAACTTCTACTAATATTGGGTTGGGCTTTGGTAACATAGCTTTCCCGTTAACTAATACGGCCGGCAACGCTGTTGCTGGTTATTCTATAAGCAACCAGTTAAATCAACTGGCCTTAAAGCCGGAACGTGTTAAGGAATACGAAATCGGTGGTGAGTTCAGGTTCCTGAAAGACAGGATCAACCTTGATGTTACTTACTATCACCGGACACGTTCAGATCAGCCGTTACCTGCGCCTATATCGCCTTCATCTGGCTATACTACCGCAGTACTTAACTTAGGTAAAACACAAAATCAAGGTATCGAAATTGCTTTTGGTATTACACCGGTTAAAAGTAAATTAGTTACCTGGGATATTAACTACACCTTTGCAAAGGATAAGAGTTTAGTAATTGATATTGGCGAGCTTGGTAAAATTAACAGGGGGAGTCTTTACGATGCAAATTTAATTGTAAAAGAAGGCGAGCCTTTGGGTATACTGGAAGCACCGGGCCCGCAATTTGATCCGGAAGGCCATATCATTGTTGATAGCCAGGGTTATCC
>JBDSIC010000016.1:0-3829 GCA_039918195.1 Mucilaginibacter sp. | reverse complement strand
CAGCAGGCGGGCACGCCGGTTCGGCCGTTACCATTTCGTTTATTATTGCAGCCGCAGGTTGCGCCCTTGCCGGGTTATGCTACGCAGAATTTGCGAGTATGATACCCATAGCAGGCTCGGCCTATACCTACAGCTACGCAACCATGGGCGAGTTTATTGCCTGGATAATAGGCTGGGACCTTGTGCTTGAATACGCGCTTGGCGCGGCTACTGTTTCTATCGCCTGGTCGCAATATTTTAATGAGCTTTTAAAAACATTTTTTAATACGTCCGTCCCCTATTCCTGGAGCCACTCCCCGTTCCAGGTATCTGAATTAGGCGAGCACGGCATAGTGAACATTCCGGCAATAGCCATTATATTTTTATTATCCATGCTGCTGATACGCGGAACATCCGAATCGGCATCTGTAAATAATATCATCGTAATTGTTAAAGTTGGTATCGTGTTATTGATCATCGGCTTTGGCTGGTCATTCATCAACCCTGCTAACCACACACCTTACATGATACCTGCTGATGCAGGCAGCGTAAAGCTAAACACAGGTGTAATACACGAATATTCAGACCTTACCAACCACGGCTGGCTCGGGGTATTGCGCGGGGCGAGTATCGTTTTCTTTGCCTTTATTGGTTTTGATGCCGTATCAACTGCCGCGCAGGAAGCTAAAAATCCTGCAAAAGATATGCCGATAGGTATATTGGTTTCGCTGGCTATTTGTACCGCTTTATACATCCTGTTCTCGCACGTACTAACCGGTATAGCGCCTTATAAAGAGTTTTTAACCCATGGCAGCGAGGCATCTGTAAGCTATGCCATTAAAACCTACATGCCGGGCTTCACCTGGTTATCATCATTTGTAACCGTTGCTATTTTGGCAGGTTTTTCATCAGTAATGCTGGTGATGCTAATGGGCCAAACGCGCGTATTTTACACTATGAGTATTGATGGTTTGGTACCAAAAGTATTTTCGAAACTTCACCCTAAATTCCGTACCCCGCACAAATCACAGTGGTTATTTTTTGTGTTTGTATCGTTATTTTCAGGTTTTGTCCCCGATAGCGTCGTAGGTGACATGGTGAGTATAGGGACGTTGTTCGCGTTCGTGCTGGTATGTATCGGTATTATGATATTGCGCAAAACCGACCCGGATCTGAAGAGGCCCTTCCGCACACCCTTTTACAAAATAGTATGCCCGCTTGGTGCATTTATATGCCTTTGTATGATCGCCAGCGAAGGCTGGGAAAATTGGGCGCGTTTATTTGTATGGCTGGGTATAGGCTTTATAATATACTTTGGTTACAGCATAAAACATTCGCATGTGCGCCACGGCCACAGCGAGAAACCTAAAGATCCGCCGAACCCTAAGTTTGTGGAATAATCATTAGCTACCATTGATATAAAAAGGTTATGAAGTTTTTCAGAACCTTTTTTTGTTTTCAGACTTTTACCTAAAGCAAAATGATAATAGTTTGAAAAAGAACCTCTGGGTATTGGCTGTTATAGCCGTCATTAATTCTATGGGGTTTGGTATTGTGGTGCCGTTGCTTTACAGCTATGGCAAAAAGTACGGCTTAACCGGCGAAACTTTAGGTTTGCTCACTGCAGCCTTTTCTGTTGCCCAGTTTTTTGCCACGCCGCTGTTGGGTTCACTATCTGATAAATGGGGACGTAAGCCTGTACTTATCATCAGCCTTATTGGTACCTGTGCTTCATTCATTTTGTTCGCCCAGGCACAAAGCCTTATCATACTTTTCGCTGCACGCATATTGGATGGTATCACCGGCGGTAATATCTCTGTAGCGCAAGCCATGGTATCCGATATCTCATCAAAAAAAGACCGTGCTAAAAACTTCGGGATCCTAAGCTCGGCATTTGGTTTTGGCTTTGTGGCGGGGCCGGCGCTCGGCGGTATACTTAGCAGATACGGTATGCATGTGCCTTTTTATTTTGCTGCTGCCATAGCCCTTGTTGGTGTATTACTCACCATTTTTTTACTAAAGGAAACCAATAAGTCAAAATCAAAAGGGAAAACCGCGCACAGCTTCAATTTCAAGTCGCTTGTCACCATACTGAAGACACCCATAGTGGGATTAAGCGTGCTGGTCAGCTTTATACTCACTATGGCGCAATTTGCCATGATAATAGGTTTTCAAACACTTACTACCGACGAATTTAAACTTAGCCCTACTCAAACGGGGCTGTTATATGCCGGCTTTGGCGTAACCGGTATTATCATTCAACTGCTGGTACCTGTCATCACCAAAATCTTCAGCTCAAAGTCCATCATATTAATGCTGTCAACATTGATTTGTCTTGGCGCTATGTTAGCTTGCGGGCTGGTATCCGGGTTTATTGTTTTCACTATCGCCATCGGGGTGTATGGATTCTTCAACGGTTTACGAAACCCCATGCTTAATGCCATTATAGCCGACCACAGTAATGATAGTGAACAAGGCGAAATTTTAGGTATTAACCAATCCTACATATCCATCGGGCAAACGCTGGGGCCCATTACAGCAGGATTTGTTGCCGCTATATCGCTGCATAGCATTTTCTTTTTAGCATCTTTGTATATCTTAATTGCCTTTTTATTAAGCATTAAGCTAAAATCGCAGGAAAGTTAAAACCCAATTATCCTATGCCAACATTTGCATTTAGAGAGATATTATCGGTGACGATGATATTGTTTGCCATTATCGATATACTGGGCGCCATCCCTGTAATTATCGAAATGCGTCAGCGCGCCGGTCACATTGAATCAGAAAAAGCAAGCGTAGCGGTATTGGTATTAATGGTGGTATTCCTGTTTGTAGGTGATGACCTGCTTGACATTATCGGCTTGGATATACCCTCGTTTGCCATAGCGGGCTCCATAGTTATATTCATTGTAGCCATGGAAATGGTGTTGGGCATCAAATTTTTTAAAGAGGATCTGCCGCAAACTGTTTCTATCGTCCCCCTGGCGTTCCCGCTAATTGCCGGCGCGGGGACAATGACCACCCTCCTCTCGCTAAGGTCTGAGTATCAAACACAAAACATTGTAGTAGGTATAGTTATCAATACCATATTTGTTTACCTGGTGCTCAAAAACGTAAAATGGCTGGAAAAACTATTGGGAGAAGTCGGCTTAAACATACTGCGTAAATCGTTCGGTATCATTTTATTGGCTATCGCGATAAAGTTGTTTAGGGGAAACTCGGGATTGTAAGCGAAACCCCTAAAGGGGGGTTTTTGAGATACTATTTTTAATCTGTTTTATAATATGGATGAAGGTTTAAAAAATAAAGCCTATTTGGAAGGATCAAGACTTAAAAAGGCGGGGTATGATAATGAAATCATTTTCGCCCGTTTGGAAAAACAAGGGATACCGGAAGAGTTAGCTAAGCAAGTAATAAAAAACTTAACAATACAGCGGAAAGCAGAGATTTTTGAACAACAGAAGCCTTTTTATAATATAGCAATTTTACGAATAGGAATAGGAGTATTTTTAGCTATCGCATCAGCTATACTAATTCCCGGTCACATTTATATTCCAGTAGGCCTAATTTTAGGTGGTGTGATACTTGCGTTGATGGCTAAATCGAAAATGAAGGGATAGAAATCAAAAACTCCAACTTCAGGGGGTCGGGGGGCTCAATCTCGCCACAAACATCGTATCCGCCCTGCGCT
Organism: Mucilaginibacter sp.; assembly: GCA_039918195.1. Taxonomy (GTDB): domain Bacteria; phylum Bacteroidota; class Bacteroidia; order Sphingobacteriales; family Sphingobacteriaceae; genus Mucilaginibacter. Next base: position 159 of record JBDSIC010000016.1, on the reverse strand, counting down.
CATAGCCTTTCAAAACTTTCATTTCTTCCAGCTTCAGCCCTAACTCGGTTACCATAAAATCTACCGCACCCTCATTTTCCGCTTTAAAGGCCGAGCAGGTAATATATACAAGCGGCTTGCCGGGCTTCAGGTACTTCACCACGTTACTGATAATACTTT
>JBDSIC010000015.1:0-6023 GCA_039918195.1 Mucilaginibacter sp. | reverse complement strand
TAATAATATCCTCATCCTCCCACCACGCAGGTTGTTCAGCGATCTGCCCTGCGAGGATTTCGTAAATCGCTTTTATTTTTTTATCATCGGCTACATTAATGTAGCTATGCAGTTTTTCCCTGATTTTTGCAGTTGTCATGCCATCATCTTTATTCTCAAAAATAATTAATAAATATCACAGTACATATTGTTGTTTTTTTATAATTTTTTCCACCCCAATCTCAATACACTAAGCCCCCTCCTTTCAATCCCAAAAAACCGGTCCCCTATTTACAAGGTTCGCAATACATTAATGCTTTAGGCTACCAATACACTAACACTTTTTTATCGTAATTTTTATCACCCCTGGTTGTAGCGTTCAGCAAAAAGCTTGCGTTATGGACTTTAAACGCGGTTTTTATGACGGAGGTACCCCTACATAAAAACCAGGACAAACATTTACACACAAAACAAAACAGGTGCGATGCGCCGCTTAAAAATTTAACAAAATGAAAAAAGCAATATTAATACTCACAGCGATAACTACTTTATTTTTAGGTGCCTGCAAAAAGGACAAAGACAACACACCCGGCGATAGCGGCACTTACCAGCCGTTCACCAAAAACTCGGTGTGGAAGTACCGTACTACAACCCAGGTTGGCGGGGTAGCATTGGTGGATACAACTACTAACACCATGGCCGACTCAACAAAAACCCTTAACGGCAGAACTTTCCACATAACCCTGTCAACCGATGGTGATGATACCACATCGGTTTATATTGGTTTAAACAACCACGTTTACAGCACATTTTTTAATATAGACGAAGACAATGCCTTTGAAATTGCTTACCTGAACGATACCAAAGCGGCAGGCGAAAGCTGGGAAGCAGCTACCACTGTTGATATAGACGGCGACGAGGTAGAGGCGAAACTAAAAACTACTATCGTAGAAAAAGGCATATCAAAAACTATAGCTGATAAACCATACAGCAACATTATACACAGCAAAGTTGAATTGCAGGCCAAACTTGCCGGCACATTTCAAACCATATCAACTATAGATTATTATGTAGCCAAAAACATTGGCGTGGTTGGCACCTATGTTAAAGTGGGCACTGCCGAAACGGCGAAATCTGAGTTGTTTAGTTACACTATTAAGTAAATCATCAGGCGATAACCGGCCAGCGCCTTACACAGGTGTTACCCAAATGATAACAATGGGTAGCATCAGCGCCCGGGGTCAATACAATTAAATAATAGAGTTGGGTATAATGCCCCATGCTTTTGCATGGGGCATTTCCTGTTTATCACCTGCGCAGTAATAGGCATGTCATCTAGTTAGTTTAACCAGCAGGTACAACTAAACTGATCGAATATGAATAAAGTAGTTGTATATCATCGGCATATCAGTTTATGGTAATAGCAATGCCATAAACAATTTTCCGGGGCCTCCGCCCATATAACCCTGCGTATTTTTGTGCTTTATATATACTATATGAGCACAAAGAACATCCGCCTTAGCGTACTCGACCAATCGCCGATTAGAAAAGGCTTAACAGCCGAGCAGGCTATACAGGAAACCGTAGCGCTGGCGCGATACACCGATAAATTAGGCTACTACCGCTTTTGGGTATCTGAACACCATAATACAGGGCTGCTGGCCGGATCAACTCCCGAAGTACTGATAGCGCATTTAGCCGGCGAAACACAAAACATACGCCTTGGTTCGGGCGGCATTATGATGCCTAACCACAGCACCTTAAAGGTGGCCGAAAATTTCAGGATGCTGGAAGCATTATTCCCCGGCCGTATTGACCTGGGTATGGGCCGCGCACCGGGAACTGACAGGCTTACCGCCAGCGTGCTCAACCCATCCAACCAATTTAGCGAACAGGATTTTGTGGGCCAGCTGGCCGACCTGGTCAACTACTTCCACGACCGTGGCGACCCCGGCACACCACAATCAAAAATTCGTGCCATCCCGCAAATACAAACCACGCCTGCTATGTGGCTGCTGAGTTCGAGCGGGCAAAGCGGCTTGTTTGCCGCGCATTTTGGCATGGGTTTTTCGTACGCGCATTTTATCAACCCCTACGGCGGCCCGCAAAGCGTGCAGTTATACCGCGAGCGCTTCCAGCCGTCGGAAGACCTGCAAACACCCGAGGTGAACGTGGCCTTATTTGTTTTTTGCTCGGAAGATGAAGAAAAAATAAAGAGGCACCGCGCCGTAATGCTGCACCGTTTTTTGCAGTTTGAAAAAGGCGCGCCGGTGTACCCTATTAATTATGATGATGTGAAGGATATTGTTTACACCGATAGCGAAGTAGAACGCATTAACTATAACAGCAAGCGTGTGATAACCGGCAATCCGCAGCAAATAAAAACGCAGCTAACACGACTGGCTGCTGATTATGATGTGGATGAAATAATGGCGGTTACCATTACCGAAGATTTTGAGGACAGGTTGCGGTCGTATGAGTTATTGGCGGAGGTATTTTCTATTTAAGTTCGGAAGACCGAAAGTCGGGAAGTCCGAAAGTTGAAATAGAATGTAGATTTATTCCCGGCAAGGCTCCTTCTTCCGGACTTTCCGACTTCCCGACTTTTTAACAAAAATCCAAAACAAAAAGTATCCCCACAGGTTATTTATTTAACTTGAAAAATAATTTTATAAATATATAACTATGGAAACCATCGAAAAATCAGTTGAAGTATTAAAGGACCTTATAGAGATAAACACCGACCGTGTAACCGGATTTTCGCGCGCCAGTAAAGACCTGAGTGCAGATGATAATGACCTACGCAACTTGTTCACCATGTTTGCGGGCGACAGCCGCGATAACGTACAGGAATTGGGCGGTATAATAAACCAGCTTGGCGGTGATGCTGAAACCGGCAGCAGCGCATTAGGCACCATACACCGTGCATGGCTTGATATAAAAGCCACCTTTAGCGGGCACGACCGTAAAAGCATTTTAGAAGAATGCGAACGCGGCGAAGATGCCATTAAAAAAGCCTACCGCGATGCCTTAAAAGAAGAAGGCCTATCGGGTGATATTATCGCTGTTATTGCAAAACAACAGCAAAAAATAAACGAAGGCCACGACAGGATAAAAGCCCTGCGCGATAGTGCCGTTTAATTATAAACAACATTTAAAAAGCCGCTTCATATTGCATGGGGCGGCTTTTTAATGTAATATTACGGTATAATATGATCCAATAAATCTAGTAATCATATTTAATCGTATCTTTGTAAGGATTCTAAATAAGTAAAGTTTCAATATAAATTCAAGTTGTGTATATATTAATTTTCTTCCTGGCACACTGGTTCCTCTCGCTATTTTTCCAAACATTTTACCTGCACCGTTACGCGTCGCACAAAATGTTTACCACCAGTAAATTTACCGAGCGCATGTTCCATTTTTTAACATTTGTTTTCCAGGGCTCATCTTACCTTAATCCGCGTGCCTATGCTATTATGCACCGCGAGCACCATGCTTATAGCGATACGGAGAAAGACCCGCATTCGCCGCATTTTTTCAAGGATGTTTTCCAGATGATGTGGTATACTGCCATGAGTTACAGGCAGCATGTACGCCGGCTTAGGGAGCCCGAGGCGCGCTTTGTAGGTAATACACCCGAATGGCCGCTAATTGATAATTTCGGTTCATCAATATTTTCGCGTTTCATGTTCATGGGTTTATACACCTGGTTCTATGTAGCTTTTGCTACTGAATGGTGGATGTTCCTGTTATTGCCTATCCATTTTATTATGGGCCCTCTACACGGCGCTATTGTAAACTGGTGCGGTCATAAATATGGCTACTCTAATTTTGATAATGGCGATAAATCAAAGAACTCTACCCCTTTCGACTTTTTTATGCTTGGAGAACTGTTCCAGAATAATCACCACCGCAGTCCTAGTAGTGCTAATTTTGGGGCTAAATGGTTTGAAGTTGACCCGGTATATCCTGTAATGAAGTTGATGCACTGGGTCCGGCTAATTAAATTACGAAAGCCTTATATCGCTTAAAATATTTAAAAAGCCGTTCGGGAAAATTCAGGACGGCTTTTTTATTTATATATATTTACAACCATAAATACTATCTGCTATCATGAGTGTATCTGCATTAGCCCAGCAACTAAGGGGTTCCGAAATTATTAAAATAGCCGGCGAAATAAATGAACTGAAACGCCGCGGCGAAAACATCGCCAATTTAACCATAGGCGATTTCGACTCGAACATCTACCCTATCCCTGCCGAACTAAAGCAGCGCATTATTGAGGCTTACAATGATAATCAAACCAACTACCCCGCCGCTGATGGCATGCTGCCGCTGCGCGAAAGTGTTTCGAAATTTTTGAATCAACGTTGCGGGCTGGACTATGCCGCCGCTAACGAAATACTGATATCAGGCGGCTCAAGGCCGTTGATCTACTCTATTTACCTGGCAGTGGTCAATCCCGGCGAAAAGGTGGTTTTCCCCACCCCATCGTGGAACAATAACCATTACTGCGACCTGCTTGGCGCCGAAAGCGTTTTAGTAGAAACACGCCCCGAAAATAACTTTATGCCTACTGCCGATGAAATACGGCCACATTTAAGGGGTGCCGCGCTGCTGGCTTTATGCTCGCCGCTAAACCCTACCGGCACTATGTTCGGCAAAAAGGACCTGGAGGAAATATGCGACCTGGTGATAGCCGAAAATAAGACCCGCGCCGCAGGCGAAAAACCGTTATATATATTATACGACCAGATATACTCGCAGTTAACTTTTGGCGAGCACAAACACTACGACCCGGTTACCCTGCGCCCCGAATTGCGCGACTATACCGTTTTTGTTGATGGCGGATCGAAATGCTTTGCCGCTACCGGCGTGCGTGTGGGCTGGGGCTTTGGTCCGGCTGCTATTGTAAATAATATGAAAGCCATTGTTGGCCACATGGGTGCCTGGGCGCCAAAGGCCGAGCAAATGGCCATGGCCAAATACCTGCAGGACGAAGGTGCTGTTGATACCTTTCTGGATAACTTAAAGGAACGCGTGCAGGCCAGCCTGGATACTTTATACCGCGGTTTTCAGCAACTAAAAGCCGAAGGCTTTAAGGTTGATGCCATTGAGCCGATGGGCGCCATCTACCTTACTATTAAGGTTGATTATATGGGCAAAACCACGCCTGAGGGCAAGGTGCTTGAAACTGCTACTGATATTAATTTTTACCTGATAAAAAATGCCGGTATCGCCTTTGTGCCGTTTTCGGCATTTGGCACAGACGAGGATATGGTTTGGTTCAGGGCATCGGTTGGCACCATTACTAACGATGATATACAGCATACCCTCCCGAGGATAAAAGCGGCTTTAGAAAAACTAACCTAAATTAACCATCAATTTGTTATTATTGCTTTATGGATTTACAATTTGGAACCGATGGGCTTACTCCAGCCGAAATAGTTCATATTTACGAAGCGTTTAAAGGGATAGAAGAAAAATTTGCCATTGAGCATACCGGCACAATTGATTTTCAGTTAGACAGCTTTGAGGCATTTAAGAATTATGATGAAGTTATCCTCCGCGATTCATACGTTATTAAAGGGTTTACCGATAGCAACTACCTGCTACTGGTAGAAACATACAAAAAGATTGTTTGGCAAAGTGGCGAGGTTGACGAGCTGCGCGAATACCATATTTGGGCGCTTGCCTATTTAAAAAAGGATTTGGGTAAGATCAGGATACGCCCCGAAACGTTCCGCGATAAAATGGTAGAACTGATAACCCCTATAGAAATTGATTTTAAAGATGATAAAGCCTTTAGCGATGCTTTTTATGTGGTAGCTAATGATTATCAAAAGGCGGTTAATGGCATAACACAGGATTTCCGGAAGGCCGTTATGGCTGTAAAAGAACCTAATATTCTTATAGAAGTTAATAACCACGCTCTTATTATCGGCAGCACTAAAGGTGTTTCACCTGAAAAAACCGTTTGCTTGGCAGATTTTGTAACGAAGCTTTAGCCTCACCTAATCCGATAGCTATCGGATCCTCTC
>JBDSIC010000014.1:0-2648 GCA_039918195.1 Mucilaginibacter sp. | reverse complement strand
CTCTCGTACAGCATATAGCGCATAATTTCGGATAACTTTAATATGGCTTCGGGTGTGGTTTCCGAGCGTTGGTAGGCCAGCGAGTAGATACTGTTTAACGAGTTGAACAAAAAGTGCGGGTTTATCTGCGATTTAAGGAACGACAGTTCGGCATTGAGGCGTTGGTTTTCCAGGTCGCGCTGTATACGCTCATTCATAAACCAGTCAATAGTAAACTGCAGCGTAATACTAAAGAATACGAACATTAGGCTGGTAAAAAGCGTACTGAGGAAATAGGTCCAAAAGGTAAGCGGTTCGCCCTTTGCTTCCATCATCTCTTCCTTAAAGGTGAACTTGATGCCATACTTGATCAGTCCTACTATTACAATTGTAAGCAGTACGGCAATAATATACCGGGCATATTGTTTCCTGTCAAGATAGCGCGGTATAAGCAGCAGGTAATTGAAATAAAACAGGCCGATATTGATAAACCCATATATAAAAACAATGATGAGGGTATAATTCAGCGTTACCTTGTGGCTGGAGTAAACAATGGAAAAAAACAGCGACAGCAGGCATGCCCATACCGATACATGCCAAAAAAGGTTCCACTGTTTTTTCATTTTATTTAACTACCTGTATTTACAAGTAAACATTATTTACGCATCTAAAATAACATTTAATTAAGCTTAAGGGCATACATATTATATATAGTATACGTAATATTCGATGAACTGGCTTTTTTTACCGACGAACGGGTTTAGGGCTATAAATAAGCGTTCATCTATAAATAAAAGCGGTTAGTCTAAATGTTTTTAGCAGGTTGTTTTTTTGATATTTCTTTGTTCTATCAAAACAATCGCAATGAAAAAGTTATATAAATACTCAAACCCTTTTGTACTAATGTTAGTACCGGTAATGTTCGCCTTGTTAATGGGAGTAGCCTACCAGTTTAACCAAAGTGCCGAGCTTAAAGGCACAGCCGTAAAAGCAAAACAAGCAACGTCGTTATTTTACAAAAGCGTAAGCCTTGTAAAAACCGTTTGCGGTGTAAGCCAGGAAAACGTTTGGTAATCCGGCGCCAAAAGCCGGTAATAGTTTTTGACAACTATAATAGTTGCCTTTAATACCTCACCAAGTTCCGCAAGGAAATATATATAGCCCTCACCTGGCGGTGCGGGGACAATTGCACAAAGCTGCTCTGCCTGTTAATCCCGGTGAGCAGCATTTTTTATTTTAAGGGATTTTATTCTGTTTTTTGCGGCGATTTGTTGATATCATGCAGCGAGAGCGGCACCAGCTTTTTAGTTTTCAGCCAGGTAACAGTTACCACGATAAGCGTCATGCTGCCGCCGAAAATTACAGCGGGCACTGTATCCAGCAACTTGGCCGCCACACCCGATTCAAACGCCCCTATCTCATTTGACGAGCCGATAAACATTTGGTTAACCGCCGATACCCGCCCGCGCATGTGCTCGGGAGTAAGTATTTGCATAATGGTACCGCGGATGAGCATGCTAACGCTATCAAATGCCCCCTCAAAAAACAGGAAGAACAGCGACAGGTAGAAACTTTTTGATAAGCCAAAACAAATAATAGACAAGCCAAACCCTGTTACCGCGATTAGCAGGTTACGCCAGGGCTTGCCCATGGGCGAGAAACGCGCCATAGCCAGCACGGTTAACACCGCACCTAACGAGGTAGCCCCACGCATAAGCCCCAATCCTTCGGGGCCGACATGTAAAATATCTTTGGCAAATACCGGCAGCAAGGCCACCGCGCCGCCAAAAAATACCGAGAACATATCCAAACTAAGCGCCCCTATCATCATCTTATTGCTGAACACAAATTTTATCCCGCCGGCAAGGCTTTCCCAAATGCGCTCTTTAGCTGCGAAAACGGGTTGTATCTTTTTAAGCAGGCAAACCGAGATAAAAGCTATCCCCAAAAAAATAATGATGGTGGTAAAGGCTGCGGTAATGCCGTAAAAACCATAGATAAACCCACCCGCTACTGGTGCCAAAATAGATGCTATCTGCCAGCTGGATATATTCCAGGTGCTTGAGTTGGGGTACACTTCCTTAGGTACGCTGTTCGCCAGCACGCTAAACGCCGAAGGCGAGTAAAATGCCCGGGCAATACCGTTAAAAAATATCATGGTATAAATTAGCAGCGTTATATTGCCCGCATGGAAATACGCTGCGGTGCCTTTATGGGTGATGATCAGCATAACCACTGATGAGAAAAATATGGCGATAAGCACCAGCAGCAGCAGCTTCCTTTTTTCCATTTTATCGGCAAGGTAGCCGCCAAACAGTGCCAGGCCAATTGCCGGTATAGCTTCGGATAAACCGATAAGTCCAAGCGCCAGCTTATCATGCGTCAGATCATATATATACGCGCCCAGCACTACGTTTTGCATCTGGTAAGCAAATGTAAAGAAGAAACGCATGGCGATGTACGAGCGAAAATCCTTATACCGCAGCGCTAAGAAGGAGTCTTTTTTTGGGAGTATGTTTTCTGCTTCGGGCAAATTTATTAGATGTGCTGCAAATTTATGCGATTATAAATAGGAGAACAAGTTATAACCCGGCGTTTTTGTTTTGAAAGGGAAATATTACAATGGGGTTATTTAGCCTCACCTAATCCGATAGCTATCGGATCCTCTC
>JBDSIC010000013.1:0-6236 GCA_039918195.1 Mucilaginibacter sp. | reverse complement strand
GCTTGCTGAATATTTTGGCGTAGGCTTTGTTGAAAATAGGGACGCGCTTGATAATGTGGCACGCATATTTGCAAAGTATAACCGCCCGCTGATAGAGAGTAATAAGCTGCAGGCTATGGTGCCCGAAAACTGCGAGGTGCTGCTTAATAATAATGGTACCGCGCCGGGTATGTGGTTTAACCATAAGGGCAAAATCTATGTATCAATGCCTGGTGTGCCCTTCGAGATGATGTACATGATGGAGGAACAGGTTATTCCGCGGCTGGCAGCATCATTAAAACTGCCTGTAATTATTCACAAAACGTTGCTGACGGCAGGCGAGGGGGAGTCTTTTTTAGCACAGCGTATTGCTGATATAGAGGATGAACTGCCGCAATATATAAAATTGGCCTACCTGCCAAAGTTAGGGCAGGTGCGTTTGCGTTTAAGCGGGTACGGTGAAAACGCGGAGTTATTGCAAAGCGAAGTAGAATTGTTCGCCCAAAAAATAAAAGAGCGGATAGGTAAAATATTGGTAGCTGAGGAAGATATACCACTTGAAAAAGCCATATTGGATACCATGGCCGAAAGGGGCCTGACCCTTTCGACAGCCGAGAGTTGTACAGGCGGGCATATCGCGAGCCTGGTTACCAAACATGCCGGCTCATCAAGGGTATTTTTAGGTGGCGCGGTATCTTATTCCAATAAATTAAAGGAAAGCATATTAGGCGTAAATGCCGGCACTTTGCAACAATATGGGGCTGTAAGCGAACAAACGGTTACCGAAATGGCTGCCGGCGCATTAAAAAATTTCGGGTCGGATTATGCTATTGCCGTCACCGGGATTGCCGGTCCGGGGGGTGGGACAGCCGAAAAGCCGGTGGGCACAGTTTGGATAGCAGCGGTATCTGCAAACAAGTTAGCTATAAAGAAATTCACATTCGGTGGACAAAGAAATCAAATCATTGAAAGAGTGGCAGTTAGTGCCTTAAGTATGTTAATTACTTTACTCAACGAAACTCCCGACTAAGTTGGCAATTAGTTAATTTTGGCTAACAACTTGTAATATATTCTATGGCTAAATACCAATTGCTGCTGCCGAAGATGGGGGAAAGTGTTGCGGAGGCGACAATCATCAAATGGACTAAAAAACCAGGAGATCGCATTGAGGCTGATGAATCGGTTGTAGAGATAGCCACAGATAAAGTTGACTCAGAAGTTCCTTCGCCTGTTTCGGGCACGTTAATTGAATATCTTGTTGCCGAAGAGGATATTGTAGAGGTAGGCAAAGCAATAGCTATCATTGAAACCGATGAGCAGCCTGTTGAGGAAGTGGCAGTAGCAGAGGAAGTTGCAGCAGAAACCGCACCGGAAGAAGTTAAACCGGAAGAACCTGAGGTAAAGGAAGAAGCACCTGCTCTTGCAGAAGAAACGCCGGTTGAAGAAGCATCGGCAGAAGAAACACCAGTAACAGTTGAAGAAACACCTGAAGTTACTGTAGAAACAGTACCTGCGGCTACACAGGAAATTCCGGTTGAAGAACCTGCCGAAGCAACACCTGCACCGGAACCTGTTCCCTTTACAGAACAGCTACAGGAGAAACCTGCCCCGGCCGAAACTTTTAAGGCATCATCAGCATCAAGGTTTTACTCGCCTTTGGTAAGAAGCATTGCCTCTACCGAAGGGGTAAGTAACGATGAACTTGACCTGATAACCGGCAGTGGTGCCGAGGGCCGTCTAACCAAGGATGACCTGATCAACTACATCCGCGGCATTCGCAGCGGCGAAATTTTACCTTTTAATGTAGGGCAACGGGCAGTTGAGGATGCGCAAGCTATGAGCGAAGCATCACACGCTGTAACTGAATATCCACAGCCTGGAACTGAAGCCCCTGTGCAAGTAAGTGCACTGGCACCAAAAGGTGAGCAGCCTACAGCTGCAGCACCTGTGCAACCGGCATACAAGCCTGAATTTAAAACCACTTCGGTATCAGGTGGCGATGAGATCATCGAGATGGACAGGATGCGCAAGCTGATAGCTGAGCACATGGTAAAAAGCGTACAGACATCGCCGCATGTTACTTCATTTGTTGAGGCAGATGTAACCAACCTGGTGCTGTGGCGCGAAAAGATAAAAAACACATTCGAAAAACGAGAAGGCGAAAAAATAACCTTTACCCCGATATTTATTGAAGCTGTAGTTAAGGCCATCAAAGATTTCCCGATGATCAACGTATCTGTTAACGGTACGCAGATCATCAAAAAGAAAGACATCAATATAAGCATGGCAACTGCATTACCCAGCGGCAACCTCATCGTGCCGGTAATAAAGCAAGCGGATAATTTAAGTTTGTTAGGTATTACCAAAGCGGTTAATGACCTGGCCAACCGCGCCCGTAACAACAAATTGCTGCCGGCTGATGTGCAGGACGGTACTTTTACTATCACCAATGTAGGTTCGTTTGGTAACGTGATGGGTACGCCTATCATCAACCAGCCGCAGGTAGCTATACTGGCTGTTGGCGCTATTAAAAAGAAACCTGCCGTTATTGAAACACCCGAAGGCGACGCCATTGGCATCAGGCACATGATGTTCCTTTCACTATCATACGACCACCGCGTAGTAGACGGTGCGCTTGGCGGCTCATTTGCCCGCCGCGTAGCCGATTACCTGGAAAACTGGGACGTGAATAGGGTAGTGTAACTAAACAATCAGAATATTTTACTGCGATAAAGATAACTGCTAACCAACAATAACCATTGTTATGAGAAAGAAAGCCCCCGGTTCCGGGGGCTTTTGTTGTTTGTGAGAAGTTATAAACTTCTTTTCATCTTTAGGTTTCAGTTAAAAACTGAAGCCAGTAAAAATCTTAAAAGCAAAAAGCTCCCGAAACGGAGCTTTTTGTTTTAAACAGCCTGGAGTGACCTGTACTAATACAGTTCGGCTGTTTGTTTAGCTGCCGAGGCTAAGCTGACCCCTGTTAGCTGATCGGCAAAGGCAACAAATGCCTTGTTAGCTGATATACGCTGTTGATTCTCTATCAGATTTTGAAGATTTATTTTGCCGACAACAAATTTGTAACTGTCTGATACGTACCGTTCAAAAATATGCTCAAAGTTTAACGCGTCAACCAGGTCATCATCAGTGTAGCGAAGGTAAACGGTAAGCTCAATGTTATTGGTAAACTGCAGTGCGCCCCGTAGCTTGGCTTTTTTGTATTCGTAATGGTAATCGTAACGCAGTGCGGCAATGTCCGAAAATACGGCTGCGCCGGTGGGGTGGCCACCTGCACCTTTACCGAAGAAAAATTGCTGATCGGCAAAAGCGGCCTGTACTATAACCGCGTTGTATTCATATTCTACATTGTACAAAAACTCCTGCTCGTTAACCAGTTTGGGTAATACAAACATGGTTACATGCTTATCGTCCAGTTCTTTGGCTACGGGTACCAGTTTTATCTTTAAATTCTTTTCGCGGGTATATTTCAAATCCTCAGCCGACAGGTTTTGTATACCGATGTTCAATACATCTTCAGGATCTACTATTACACCATAGGCATGTGCTGCGGCTATAACCAGTTTGTACTTGGCATCGTATCCGCCAACATCCATAATAGGGTCAGTTTCGGCGAAGCCCAGGTCTTGTGCTTGTTTTAACGCACTGTCGTAATCTAAATTTTCAAGATATCCTTTTGACAGAATGTAGTTAGATGAGCCATTGAAAATGCCGCTTATAGAGTGCAGTAACTCGTTATCATAATACTCTTCAAGGTTACGGATGATGGGTATACTGCCGCAAACCGCCCCTTCGTACAAAAGCGATGTCCCGTGTTCGTGCTGTATGGCTATCAGTTCATCAAGGTAGGTAGCCAGCATTTTTTTGCTGGCCGATACCACGTTTTTGCCCGCTTTTAAAGCGGTCGACACGATCTCGTATGCAGCTTCCGTATCATTTATCAGTTCGATGATGGTATTGATGCCCGGGTTATTCAGCAGTTCATCCTTATCGGTAGTAAACAGGTCAGCGGGTAGCGAACGTTTTTTATTAGGGTCTTTTATGGCGATCTTAACGATCTCGAGGTTGAGGTTATTTGTTTTAATGATATCATACAGCCCCTGTCCAACAACCCCAAAACCAAATAGTCCGATAGTCAATTTTTTACTCATTACGCGATGCGTTGCAATTCTATTATCTTCCCTTTAACATCGGTGCTAAAGAAAGAGGTGAAAATCTTTGTTAAAGTTTCTGTTTCAATTAAAAAACCATCATGGCCATAGTACGATTCAAACTCGGCAAATGCAGCTTTGGGTATATGCTGAAAAAGGTACTGCTGTTCCTCAATAGGGAACAATACATCCGATTTGATGCCGATGACCAAAGTTTTTGCTTTTATCAGGCTCAAAGCCTTTTCAACACTGTTACGGTGACGGCCCACGTTGTGCGAGTCCATTACCTTGCTTAAATACCAGTAGCTGTAGGCATTAAAGCGTTTTACCAGTTTTTCGCCCTGGTAATTTTGGTAGCTTGATGCTTTGTAGTCGTCAACCTTGTTATCGGTGTCTTCCTGTTGGGTTACGCTGTAGGTTTTGTAACTGCGGTAGGATAGCAGGGCTATGCTGCGCGCTGCCTTAAGCCCTTTGCTACCACCATCAGGTGTGTTGCTGTAAAAGGTGCGGTCGGTTACCAAAGCCATGCGCTGTGCCTCGTTAAAGGCAATACCCCATGATGAGTGTCGCGCATTGGTAGCTATCAATATCAGGTTTTTGATACGTTCGGGTTCAATAATACCCCATTCAATAGCCTGCTGCCCGCCTAACGAACCGCCCAGTAATATATTTATGTCTTCAATTTTAAGATAATCTGCCAGCAGGCGGTGTGCATTAACCATATCCCTCACTGTAAGCTGCGGGAAGGCAAGGTAGTACGGCTGCCCCGTAACAGGGTTTATGCTTAACGGATTGGTGGTGCCATAAGGCGAACCTAAAACATTAGCACACACAATAAAATGCTCATCGGGGTTAATAAAATCATTTTGCCCGATAAGGCCTTTCCACCAGTCAAACACATCCGAATTAGCGGTAAGCGCATGACACACCCAAACTACGTTATCGCGGTTTTTATTGAGTTTGCCATAAGTATGGAAACCTATTTCCAGTTCGTGCAGCTGTTCGCCCGATTCAAGTTTGAATGGTTTTGTGTACTTAAATATTTCTGTATCCATTATCCTTAATTAACCCTCTCCCGAAGGAGAGGGTTTTTTTATAAAAAAAACTATAATCTAAAAAGCCTCACCTAAATCCTCTCCAAAGGAAAGGATTTAAAGAGTGCGGGTTAAGCTAAGCTTAATTCTTCCTGTTCTATTTTGCTGAACGCCTGTGCAAAATCAGCCTTAATATCATCAATATGTTCAATGCCTACCGCTACGCGTAATAGCGTAGGTGTTACGCCGGCGGCTAATTGTTCTTCGGCACTCAACTGCTGGTGCGTGGTTGCCGAGGGCTGTATGATCAGCGTTTTAGCATCACCCACATTAGCCAAATGGCTAACTAACAGTAAACTGTCAATTATTTTGGTAGCATTTTCTTTGTCGCCCTTAACTTCAAAAGAAAGTACCGCGCCAAAGCCATTTTTCAAATATTTTTTAGCTAAAGCATGGTGTGGCGATGATGCAAGGCCCGGGTAGTTCACTTTTGATACTAACGGGTGCTGCTCCAGCCATTTGGCCAGTTCAAGCGTATTATCTACATGGCGTTGCACGCGCAGCGATAACGTTTCTAAGCCCTGTATCAGCAACCATGAGTTAAATGGTGATTGTGAAGGGCCGAAATCGCGCAGGCCTTCTACACGGGCACGTATGATATATTGTATGTTGCCAAACGGGCCGCCTATGCCAAATACATCACTAAATACTAAACCGTGGTAACCTTCAGATGGCTCGGTAAACTGCGGGAACTTGCCGTTGCCCCAGTTATAGTTACCGCCATCAACAATTACACCGCCAATGCTGGTTCCGTGTCCGCCAATCCATTTGGTGGCCGACTGTACTACCACATGCGCGCCATGCTCCAACGGGCGGAACAAATAACCGGCCGCACCAAAAGTGTTATCAACGATCAATGGCAGGTCGTGTTTTTTTGCAACCGCGGCTACTTTATCAAAATCGGGAATGTTAAAGCCGGGGTTACCAATGGTTTCCAAGTAAATTGCTTTGGTTTTTCCGTCAATTAACGCTTCAATGTTTTCAGCAGTATCATCTT
>JBDSIC010000012.1:0-3805 GCA_039918195.1 Mucilaginibacter sp. | reverse complement strand
TTTAAGAAACGCTTTTTGAAGCCACTAATGGGGATATTTAGAGAAGGCTTCAGCGAAATCAAAACCACTCACCCGATCAACTTAATCAACCAATCCAACTAAAATTAAATTCTTTTTACCATCTTTACTTTTATGAACATTGCCCTATTCCCCGGTTCGTTTGACCCGGTTACCAAAGCACACGTTGATATTGTAAAACGGTCGGTAGGATTGTTTGATAAGATTTACATCGGGATAGGTGTAAACAGCTCAAAAACCAGCTATTTAACCATCGAGAAACGCCAGGAAATGCTACGGGCGGTGTTTGAGAACGAACCCAAAATCCACATAATAGCTTACGAAGGGCTAACGGTTGATTTTTGCCGCAGCATTGATGCCAATTATATGATACGCGGCATCCGCACGGTATCTGACTTTGAATATGAAAAGGGAATTGCCCAGATGAACCATACCCTGGCACCTGATATCGAAAGTATTTTTATAGTAAGCAAGCCCGGTTACTCGGCGCTTAGCTCAACCATAGTGCGCGATATTATGCGCCATAACGGCGATGTGAGCCAGTTTATCCCTAAAGAAGCACTGGCCTTTCTGTAATAAGCTTCGTTTTTACCAGCACATCAATAATTGACGGAAACGTATTTTGCAAAATAGGATCGATATCCTCTTTTTTAAACCAGCGAACATCGGTTATTCCCTCCTCTTTCTGCGGCTTTAATTTTTCGTTTCCTTTGTATTTCATGGCGTACCAGTAGGTCTTTTTAAGCACCACTTCGCCTTTCAGGGTATACATATGGTAGGTTTTGCATATCTTCTTTTCAAGTTTACTTACGGTGATACCGCACTCCTCCTCAACTTCCCTAACCGCCCCTGTTTTTTTTCCTTCGTCGCCTTCTAATTTTCCTTTAGGCAGGTCCCATTTGTCGTTGCGGTAGATGAAAAGATAGTTCCCATCGTCATTTTTTACCAGTCCGCCGGCCGCTTCAATAACCGTAATACTGCTCTCTATCTCTTTTATAAAAGCTTTGGCATCATCACAAACCACGTAAAAAAGGCCAATATTATATTTTAATATTTTAGGATATATGGTGACCAAATTAAAGCTTTGACCGTCAATCAATTGGTAACTGGCGGCGTTTTCGGGTATTTTTTCTGTTATTAAAATAACCTTTTGGTTGATATAAATTCTGTATTTTTGAGCCATGTTTAATACTATTGAAACGGAACAGCAAGTAGCCGAATTCCTATTGCAAATTAAAGCAATTAAATTACAACCTAACAATCCTTTTACATGGGCATCCGGATGGAAATCACCTATTTATTGCGATAATCGTGTTACCCTGTCCCATCCGTCTATCCGTACTTACATCAGGCAAAAATTATCAGCCCTTATACAGGAGGAATTTGGCGCCGTTGGCTGTATTGCCGGTGTTGCTACCGCAGGTATTCCGCAAGGGGCGTTAGTGGCCCAGGAATTAGGCTTGCCGTTTATATACGTACGTGCCAAAGCTAAAGAACATGGCCGCGGTAATTTAATTGAAGGCGAAATATCATCAGGACAACGTGTTGTGGTAATAGAGGATCTTATATCTACCGGGAAAAGCAGTTTGCAGGCTGTTGATGCCCTGCGCGAAGCCGGCCATGAGGTTGCCGGGCTTGCCGCTATATTTACTTATGGGTTTGATATATCTACCGAGAATTTTAAAAATGCCAAATGCCCGTTCTTTACGCTATCAAACTATAGCGCATTGGTAAAATATGCCGAAGAACAACAATATATTTTACCTGCCGATGTAGAAGTTTTAAAACAATGGAGAGAAAGCCCTGATACCTGGGGACAGTGAGAAAAGAGATAATATGACGGTTTTTGAAAGTATTGTACACATAGAACGGCCGGTTAACGAGGTTTATAACTTTTTAAGCGACCTTACTAACCACCACCAGCTAATGCCTCCGAGCGTTCAGGACTGGCGCTCTACCGCTGACGAAGCTTCATTCAGCATCCCGAATATGGCTAAGCTGCGCCTGGTTGTCGAAAACAGGGTAGAAAATACTAAAATAGAAATTGCTGCGGCAGATGAGCCGCCTTTTAAGATCAGTTTTAAATGGATGCTTGCGCAGGAAACTGCCTATACCAGTGCGTCATACACCATCACAGCCGAACTGAATATGATGATGAAAATGCTTGCCTCGGGCCCGCTCCAAAAACTGGCAGACCATGAAACGCAAGCCTTACTGGAATTATTGAGCAGCCCAAAATAGTTGTGGCCGATCTTAATAAATCTCTCTTCTTGCTGATGATTTGCGGCTTATTACCAATAATACATTGGCTACTATCAAACCTATAATTAAAGCTATCATAACGGGGTATCTTATAATTGATTAACTAAATATGAAATTATAGGTCAAAATTTATTCCAAATATTTTTTAAATTTAATTGGTGATTATTTTTATGGATATAACGCTGTAAATCAGCTTTTAGTACATAATTATCACTAAACCCGTTTAAGTAATGAAATTTTTAAATTGATATGTGTGTACATGTAATTTCCCGCTGTAATAAATATTCCACACTTTTCCTCAAAGTGCGTATATCGTTTCACTTTACACCAGGTAAACCTTAAAAGTAGTGCCCTTATCCACGGTGCTTTCCACTTCAATTTTACCACCCATTGCCTCCACCTGGTTTTTTGTGATAAACAAGCCAACGCCTTTAGCCTCGCTGTTGCCGTGAAAGGTTTTATACATGCCAAACAGGTTTAACCCATGTTTTTCCATGTCTATGCCCATACCGTTATCACATATAGTTAAAACTCCGGTATTTTTTTCCTGCACATAGTTCAGGGTAACTTCGGGCCGGCGGTCTTTACTCCTGTAGCGTATACTGTTGGTTAAAAAATTAAGTAGCATGCTTTCAAGGTATGCCGGGTGGTATTTTACTACTATATTATCATCAACCAAATTATTAATTACAGCATTATGCCGGGTAATTTCGCCGGTAAGCACATTAATGGTTTTATTAATATAAGCGCTAAGGTTAACCGGTATTTTTTGCAGGTCGGTGTTTGACTGGATAGAAACTACATCATTAAGGTTAAGTATGGTTTCGTTCAGTTGTTTTGATACATCTTCCAGTAACTGTAAATACTGCACCTTTTCCTCCGCATCGGTATTCGTATCATTAACCAAACTAATAAGCGACTGAAAATTACCCGAATGTGTACGCAGGTTGTGCGATACGATGTAGGCAAAGTTAAGCAGGCGGTTATTTTGCTGGCTGATAATATCCAGTGTTTCTTTTATCTGTTCTTCTTTAAACTTTTTATCAGTAATATCCTGCACATGCGATACAAAATGTAGTGGTATGCATTCGTTGTCGCGCACCAGCGATACGCTGAGCAAAGCCCATATAATACTGCCATTTTTATGGAAATAGCGTTTTTCCATCTGGTAATTCTGGATATCCCCTTTAAGTAACTGGCTTAAAAGTTCCAGGTCAGCCTCAAGGTCAGCCGGGTGGGTAATGTCCTGGAAAGTCTTTTCATTTAATTCGTCATGGGTATAACCCAGGCAATCTACCAATTGCTGATTTACCTTTAACCACTTCCCTTCGGGTGATACCAGTGCCATACCAATGGTTGAGTTTTCAAACGCGCTTTTAAAACGGTCCTCGCTGTTTTTTAACGCTTGCTGAACTTTTTTGGCTTCGTTAATATCCTGTACAGTACCAAATATCTTTACACAACGCCCATTTTCAAATTCGGCATTGGCTATTACTCTCACCCACAATTCTTTTCCGCTTACAGG
>JBDSIC010000011.1:0-8697 GCA_039918195.1 Mucilaginibacter sp. | reverse complement strand
CCATCGCTCATTTTTTCCAATCAATAACTCAATAATTCATTGAATCAAACATAAATATGTTTGTAAGTTGCCGCCTACTGTGGATTTCTGAATAATTTTATTGCTTATCTTAGCATCCGGTAAAACTGTACGAAGGTAGAAATTTCTGTTCCTATTATTCGTTATCCTAATCTATTGTAAAGTAAAAATATATAATGAGTAAAATAATTGCATTGGCCAATCAAAAAGGTGGCGTGGGGAAAACTACATCATCAATTAACCTGGCAGCAAGTTTAGCAGTGCTGGAGTACCGCACTTTACTGGTTGATGCCGACCCGCAGGCCAACTCAACTTCAGGTATTGGTTTTGACCCGCGCAATATAAAAAACAGCATTTACGAGTGTATCATTAACCAGATAGACCCGCACGAGGCTATACAGAAAACAGATACCCCGTATTTAGACCTGTTGCCCGCGCATATAGACCTGGTAGGTGCCGAGATAGAAATGATAAACCTTACGGGGCGCGAGTATAAAATGAAAAAAGTGCTGGACAGCGTGCGTGATGAGTATGATTTTATTATTATCGATTGCTCCCCTTCATTGGGCCTTATCACCATTAACTCATTAACCGCTGCCGATTCGGTTATTATACCGGTGCAGTGCGAATATTTTGCTTTAGAAGGTTTAGGCAAATTGCTTAACACCATAAAAATTGTGCAATCGCGACTGAATACACAGTTAGAAATTGAAGGCATTTTATTAACCATGTACGATGTAAGGCTGCGCCTGTCTAACCAGGTGGTTGAAGAGGTGCGCACGCATTTTGAGGACATGGTATTTGACACCATTATACAACGTAACACACGGTTAAGCGAAGCGCCAAGTTTCGGTATATCCGTAATTATGCACGATGCCAATTGCAAGGGTGCTATCAATTACTTAAACCTGGCCCGCGAGATAGTGCGCAAAAACGGTTTGGTAAAAAATGAATTAAAAGAAACAACAGCAACCATATAGTAAATGAGTGCCGAAAAAAGAAAAGCCCTGGGTAAAGGATTAAGTGCGCTGCTGAACGATTCTGACAATGTATTCCCCAACAAAAAAACATCTGCATCGCAACCCGCCGAAGTAAACAACCTGGGCTCGGTTAATGATATAAGTATTGAACAGATAGAGGTTAACCCTTTTCAGCCCCGTACCGAATTTGATGAGCAGGCGCTGGCCGAGCTATCCGACTCGATAAAAAAACAGGGGCTTATACAGCCCATTACTGTTAGGCGTGTTACAGCCGGCAGGTACCAGCTTATTTCGGGCGAGCGCCGTTTGCGTGCCTCTAAAATGGCGGGGCTAAAAGAAATACCTGCTTATATACGCACCGCCAACGACCAGCAAATGCTGGAAATGGCCCTGATAGAAAATATACAGCGCGAAAACCTAAATGCCATTGAAGTAGCCTTAAGCTTTCAGCGCATGATAGATGAGTGCAGTCTTAAACAGGATGAATTGGGTGAGCGGGTGAGCAAAAACCGGTCTACCGTTACCAATTACCTGCGTTTATTAAAGCTGCCGCCAGCCATACAGGCATCGCTGCGCGACGGCCGGATAACCATGGGCCATGCCAAGGCATTGATAGGTGTTGATGACCCGGCGCAACAAATATTTTTCCATCAGTATATCATTCAGCACGATCTTTCCGTTCGTAAGACGGAAGACATGGTAAGGGACATGCAGCGCAACCCGGTAAAAAAGGAAGGCAAGCAGCCCGAGCCGTTAAGCTACCATGTACAAAAGGTACAGGATGAACTGGCGACAAAATTTAGCACACAGGTTAAATTAAAAATGAACAGCCAGGGCAAAGGTGCTATTGAAATACCGTTTCTGTCAGAGGATGACCTAAACCGCATCCTCGAAATGCTTGATTGGTAAAATGTATAAATTTGGTTTTTTTATTTGCCTGCTATTCTTTTTTGCGGTAACCGCAAAGGCGCAGGATGCTGATACCGCTACAGTAAAACCACCTATAGATAGTACCACCATAAAAGAGGATGCCATTGTATCGCCGGCATTTAAGCCCAAAATAACCAAAGAGAAAAAATATTATCCCGATAGCCTGCACAGCCCGCATAAGGCGGTAATGCGCTCGTTAATGGTACCCGGCTGGGGCCAGGCTTATAACCATAAATGGTGGAAAGTGCCCATAATTTATGGTGGGTTAGGGCTTTTAGGGTCAGCGGTTATATTTAATCAAAAATATTATGCGCAATTTTTATCAATTGCCCAATACAGGCGCAAAGGTAGCGTACCGCAGCCCGGAGATAAATACTACCAGGAATTTCAGGCTTATTCCAGTGCGCCCGATTCGTTTATCGAAAGCGCGGTAAATGGCTACAGGCGTAACCGCGACCTAAGTATACTGGCTATATTAGGCGGCTGGGGAATACAAATGATAGATGCCTATATCGATGCTAAGTTTATCCACTCCTACACCATGGATGATAATCTTTCATTCAGGATAGCGCCGGGGCTTATTAACCAGCCCATGTATGCGGGTAATTTTAGCAATGCCTATATTCCGGGTATAAAAGCTACCTTTACATTTTGATAAAAATACAATCCTTATCAAATAAGCAAAACATATACTGATGAAGATCGCATTATTAGGTTACGGTAAAATGGGCAGGATCATTGAAAAGATAGCCACTGACCGTAAGCACGAAATTGTACTAAAGATTGACTACGATAACCTGCACGAGCTTACTGCCGAAAACCTGCAAAAAGCTGATGTGGCTATTGATTTTACCATGCCGGCATCCGTACTAAATAATATAGATGCCTGCTTTAATGCCGGCGTACCCATTGTAGTTGGCACCACGGGCTGGTACGACAGTATACCGCAAATTAAGGCGCAATGCGAACAGGGCAATAACACGTTGCTGTACGCATCAAACTATAGCGTTGGGGTAAATATCTTTTTTAAAATAAACCAGGTACTGGCAAAACTGATGAATAACTACCCTTACTATGATGTGCAGGTAGAAGAAATTCATCATACCCAAAAACTGGATTCGCCAAGCGGGACAGCTATTACTATTGCCGAAGGTATAATTGATAACCTCGATGCCAAAAAGGAATGGGCCAATGTACTGGTAACAGATAATGAGCCTGATGACGACAACATTCAAAAAGACCAGCTGCTTATCGAATCGTTAAGGATAGACAGTGTGCCCGGCACGCATACCGTAATATACGATTCGGAAATTGATACTATTGAATTTAAACATACCGCACATAACCGTAACGGCTTCGCTTTAGGTGCCGTGCTGGCGGCTGAATGGCTACAGGATAAAAAAGGATTTTATACTGCTGCCGACATGTTTAATTTTGACATTTAATACCTATATAAAATAAGAATGAACTGGAAATTCTGGCAGAAAAAAGACGCTAAAAAGAAGAAAAAAAGTACCGGTCGCGAATGGGTAGATGCCATCGTGTTCGCAGTTATAGCCGCTACACTGATACGCACACTTTTTATTGAAGCCTATACCATACCAACACCATCAATGGAACGCTCATTACTGGTGGGCGATTTCCTATTTGTGAGCAAGGTAAATTACGGTGCACGTACGCCTATGACACCCCTTGCATTTCCATTTGCCCACCATACCATGCCCATTACAGGCACCAAAGCATATTCCGAACTTATTAAATTACCGTACTACAGGCTGCCGGGTTTCCAGGATATTAAAAAAGGCGATGTAGTAGTTTTTAACTACCCGATGGAAGCCGATTCGCCGTACTACAGGCCGGTTGATAAACGGGAAAACTATATTAAGCGTTGCCAGGGCACAGCCGGCGATACGCTTAGCGTGGTAGATGCACAGGTATTTATAAACGGCAAAGCAGCCAACAACCCGCCCGAAGCACAAATTGATTACGTGGTGACTACTACCGATGGCGGGGCATACAATCCACAGATATTGGATGAACTGCATATCTCTGATTATAACAGCGACGGACATTTAACCATGACCGAGGCGACGGCTAAGATATTAAGAAGTTACCCCGGTATAAAATCAGTGGTACCTACCATTGCACCTAAAGGTTTGGTTGAGCCATATTATTCACTATTCCCCAACAATAGTAATTTCCCCTGGAATGCAGATAATTATGGGCCTATCATTATCCCTAAAAAGGGCTGGACGGTAAAACTGGATAGCACTACCATACCCATATACCAGCGCGCCATAGGCGTTTACGAAAACAATAAGGTGCAGGTAAATGGTAACGAGATCATCATCAACGGTAAAAAGGCCGACAGCTATACCTTTAAAATGAATTATTACTGGATGATGGGCGATAACCGCCATGATTCGGCCGATTCGCGCTATTGGGGTTTTGTACCCGAGGACCACATTGTTGGCAAGGCGCTTTTTGTATGGATGAGCTGGGATACCAACGGTTCGTTCCTGAATAAGATCAGGTGGAGCAGGTTGTTTAGGGGTGTGGATTGATCAAACCTGCAACGGCTCAACACCAAACCGCCCGGCCAGTTCATTCAAATCTTTTATTACGGCATCTACTAAAGGGATGCCGTTTGCATTTCTATCCAATTCAGCTTCTGTTTCGGGCTCTCCCGGAATAATAACTTTTTGATCAGGGTTAATTGTTTGTGCCGATTTAAAACGGCTTATCCAATTGTCCAGGTGATGTTTAAATTCATCAACCGGCCTAAAACCATCTACACGCATAGCGCCCAAAAAGTGGCCTATTCCCAAACCTACCGGGTCGGCAGGTGGCTCTAAAAACGCTACGAACGGTGGCACCCACGGCCCATAATTAGCGCCTGATAATACTGCCGATAATATATCTACCGTAGCACCCAATGCGAAGCCTTTATGGCTCCCATGCTCAGGGTCGCTGCCCAATGGCAGTAATGCGCCGCCGCTTTTTAAAGCATGCGGGTCGGTCGTGAAATTTCCTTCTTTATCCTGTATCCAGCCTTCGGGCACTTGTTTGCCTAATCGCTGCGCTATCTCCAGCTTTCCGTTTGCTGCTGCAGAGGTGGCCATGTCTACCACTACCGGCGGGTATTTACCTGCCGGGAACGCATAGCACATCGGGTTGGTACCCAATAGCCGCTCGCTTGAATAAGTAGGCGCAACCAGCGGACTGGCATTGGTCATCGCGAAGCCTATCATATCCTTTTCAACAGCGAGCAAAGTATGGTATGTAGCTATACCAAAATGATTGGAGTTACGTACCGATACCCAGCCTGAGCCGTACTGCTCTGCCTTTTTTATAGCCACCTGCATAGCGAAAGGGGCAACTACCAGTCCTAAGCCGGCATCGCCATCCACGGTGGCCGTAGTAGGTGTTTCGTGTACAATTCTAATATCGGGTGTTACATTGATACGGCCCTTTTCCCATAAGCGAATATAACCGCTAAGGCGCGCTATTCCGTGCGAATCGATACCCCGCAGATCTGAAGTTATAAGTACTGCGGTAGCTAATTTCGCGTGTTCGTCACTGCAACCTATTGCTTTAAATATCTTATAACTAAATTCTTTGAGGGTTTGCTTGCTAAAAGGCATGTGCAAATATAGTTTATTGCTTGCCTTCTGTTAGCACCGTAAACTTAAAGTCCAGCGGCTCGAAATTATTAATGAGTTCATCAATAAAGGCCTGTCCCCATTTTACATAAAACATCCCAAAATTCTCGGCACGTTCCTGTAAGCTATTTTTAGGGAATAGCTCTTCTTTAATTTGGTCAACCTGCTCTAAATGGGTTTGGTAGTTTGCCTTTTCAGCTTTAACCAGTTTCTTTTCAAGGTTATCGATTGCATGTTTCAAACGCGCCTGTGTTGCTTCGGCAGCCGGGGCAAGGGTAGGGTCAATTTTATACGACCGCAGCTTTATTTTTTCAAAAACTGATTGCAATTCGCGCCACTCTTCCTGCAGGGTAAGGCTATGCTCACTGTGTGTTTTTATCCAGGTGTTCTTTATTTCGTCGGCAGTTTTAAACAGTTCGGCCGTGGTAAGGCCCATGCGACTTATTTTACCGGCAGGACGTTTAGGTACTACCAGCCCCGAGTTGCGCAATATCAATATAGGGAAATCAATACCGTAATGCTCAAATGTCGACTTCAGTTCCAGCCAATATACTACCTCGGCACCGCCGCCGATATAGGCTATGTTAGGCAAAATGTATTCCTGGTAAAGCGGGCGCATCACCACATTGGGGCTAAACCTTTCGGGATGGTTGGCAATCTCTGCCTTTAATTCCTCTTCCGAAAATGCGGTTTCTGTATTCAGTACCTTATAGCGGCCTTCTTCAAAAACCACCCGCTCGCGCAGGCCGTCCAACAGGTAAAAAAAGTTTATCTCGCGCGGGTTAACCTGTATGTGTACACCCGCCTCCTGTAACTTTTGATTAGTTACCTCTATATTTTTAAAGCTGTTCTGCTCAATAATATCCTGCTCAATAACCTTGGCAAAGTGCTGTTTAAAACGCCTGTCATCAGCATCGATCACCACCAAACCATACCGGCCAAACAAGGCATCAACCAAATAGCGGGTGGCATCGGCCAGTCTGTCAAATTTGGTGTAAGCGGTTTCTACAATGGCGGCCAGTTCAGTGGCATGTCCCTCCATACCCAGCACACCTTTGTACTGGTTAAGGGCCTGCCGCATGGTATCGGGGTTTATACGGCCGGTTGCGCCGTGTGCCTCGTACCACCAATGCACTTTTTTGCCGCCAATGTTGGTATAGTTTATCTCGGCAAAATCATGATCTTCACTGGCCATCCAGTAAACCGGTACAAAATTTTTATCAGGGAATTGTTCTTTTAGCTGGCGCGATAGTTTGATAGCGGTTACAATCTTATAGATGAAATACAGCGGACCAGCAAAAATATTGAGTTGGTGGCCGGTAGTAATAGTGTAAGTATTATCGTTCAATAACCCCCCAACTCCCTGAAGGGGGAGCTTTTGATTGGCTGCTTCGCGCAGCTCACCTATCCTTTCGTACTGTTCAGTAAGAATTTCAACTAATAACTTCCTGTTGGCAATAACTTTTTTATTTTTTAGGATTTGGTTGAAACCGTTTATATCGGGGCGATAACTATAAAAAGGCCTTAAACCCGGCGCATCGGCGAGGTAATCTATCACCGTTTCCGAAAAAAATCCGGTATCCTTATAGCTGATACAATTGGCGTCCATCGGCCCAAAAGTAAAGCATTAGCCTAAAACTTCAGCAAGTTTTAATTATTTTACAATCCGTCCATAAAGGTCGAAGTCCTCGGCATTGTCAATTTTTACATTAACAAAACTGCCGACAGTAGCGTAATCAAGGCTCGCATCTATCAGCACTTCGTTATCCACCTCGGGCGAATCATACTCGGTACGGCCAACAAAATAGTCGCCATCCTTTTTATCAATAAGCACCTTAAAGCTCTGGCCTATTTTTTCCTGATTCTTCTCAAAGGATATTCCCTGTTGAATTTCCATGATGGCATCCGCGCGTTCCTGCTTCATTTCATCAGGCACATCATCAACCAAACTATGCGCATGGGTCTTTTCCTCGTGCGAGTAGGTGAAGCAGCCCAGGCGGTCGAAACGGGTACCTTCTACCCATTGCTGCATTTCTTCAAAATCTTGCTCAGTTTCGCCCGGGTAGCCGGTTATAAGCGTCGTACGCATGGCAATGTTCGGCACCTTATCACGTATCTCGTTTACCACATCAATGGTTTTTTGCTTGGTAATACCGCGGCGCATGGATCTAAGCATATTATCGGTGATGTGCTGCAATGGCATATCCATGTATTTACAGATATTATCCCGCTCGTTCATCACATTTAATATCTCCATCGGGAAGCCGGAAGGATAAGCATATTGCAGCCTTATCCACTCAATGCCCTGCACATCACTTAAACGGCGAAGCAGTTCATCTAAATTACGTTTGCCATACAGGTCCAGCCCGTAATAGGTAAGGTCCTGGGCAATAAGTATCAGTTCTTTAGTGCCGTTTTTGGCAAGGCTTTCAGCGTTCTTTACCAGCTGGTCTATCGGCTGGCTCAGGTGCTTGCCTCGCATCAGCGGAATGGCGCAAAACGAACATGGGCGGTTACAGCCCTCGGCAATTTTAAAATATGCAAAGTGCGATGGCGTGGTCAGCAACCGCTCGCCGATCAACTCATGGCGATAGTTAGCGCCAATGCTGGTTAACAGGTTTTGCAGGTCATTAGTACCAAAGTAAGCGTCGACATTGGTTATCTCAGCTTCCAGTTCGGGTTTATAGCGTTCAGACAGGCAACCGGTAACAATTACTTTGCCCACTTTACCCTGTTCCTTCAGTTCACTGTATTGCAGTATGGTATCTATCGATTCCTGCTTGGCATTGTCGATAAAGCCGCAGGTATTGATAACAATAATATCGTCGCTGTTTACCTGCTCGCTCTCATGCACCACATCAAAAAAGTTGCCTTTCAGCTGGCCCATAAGTATCTCAGAATCATAGACGTTTTTTGAGCAGCCCAAAGTCACCACATTTACACGGGGCTTGGTTATTTTTTTAATGAAGTCGACTTCTTTTGTACGCATTATATATTTTTATCACATTTATCCTACCCGTCATTGCGAGGTACGTAGCAATCTCTGAACTATTTATTCGGAATTGCAAGTGTAGAGATTGCTTCGTACCTCGCAATGACGCATTTTT
>JBDSIC010000010.1:0-11555 GCA_039918195.1 Mucilaginibacter sp. | reverse complement strand
ATGAGGCAGGTAATGAGATAGATTCCAAAGAAGAACTGATACGCAAACTGATAGAATACAAGCGGTTTAAGGACCTGTGCGACGAGATACGCCCTTACGAGGATGAACGCTTTATGCAGGAAAAACGCGGCAATATACGCGCCGACCTGGAGCAGGTAGAAAAGATAACCCTGCCCGGCGAAGAACTGTCTGACGTAACCCTGTACAAACTAATGATGGTGTATGACAGGCTGATAAAAAGCCACCTTAACCGCACCGAAGAGGTGACACACACCATTGTACAATACCCTTATACTATAGAGGAACAAAAGAAAGCCATTGAACAGTTGTTAAGGCTCAATAAAAAAATGGATTTTAAAGCCATGGCCGGCCACTCCGAAAACAAGGTGCATTTTGTATATAATTTTTTAGCCATGCTGGAGATGCTGCAGCAGGAACTGATAGATATACAGGTAGGGCTTGGGTATAATAACTTTTGGATATCGGTTAAATAGATTTGAGATATTAGATGTGAGATTTGAGAAAGCGTGGTGGCGATTTGGTAGTAGAACAGCTAATCCGCGCTAAACACGCGGCAGCTAAATATCTTTATTGCCCCGCTAAAAGATCTTTTAGACTCTCGCAATAGCCAAGTTGCCTTCTTTGCCTGCCAATTTCACAGGCTTTTTCCATCAATGCTATTGCTTTGTTCCTGTCTTTGGTAACACCATCTCCTTTGTTGTATAAATTTGAGAGGTTCCTCATACATTGCAGGGACGATTTTGCAACCCCTAACTCAAGTAACGCTATAGCCTTATTCAAATCAATATTAACTCCAAAACCGTATTTATAGGCCGTTGATAATAAAGAATAGGCATCTGCATTGCCATGGTCAATCGCTTTTTGGGTCCATTCTATCGACTTTGGGCTGTCTTTCTGAAGCGTTTCGTCGCCAAACCTATACATTGACCCTATAATTGCCATTGATATGCTGTCGCCCATCGCGCTGGCTTTTGTAAAAAATGGAAGTGCTTTGGCATAATCCTGGATCACACCTTTACCCATCATGTATAACTCCCCTTTTTTTCTTAAATTTTCTATTGTTTCATCGCTTTTAGCGAATGTTTCCTGTGCATCAAACTCAAATTTGCTCATGTAATATCTTATCCCTTTGTAATTGGCGGAAGAATAGCCATTTCTGTAAACATCTATAAATGATGCATCTTTTTCAAGTTGATACGGGCTGTAATACAATGTATTCCCTTTCCTGAAATAATGTTCGGAATAAGATTTTAATAAGGTGTGCAGGTCAGAGTTTTCTATCGCTGCCGCCAGCACCGGGCTTTCTGCAGTAATGGCGATCATCTTATCCATATTGTACGAGGGTTTATTAGGCTCATTGCGAAAGGTACGGAATGTATGGCTTACTATTACCTTTAAACCATTATAGATTAAAGCTACAGACCTGCTGTTTGGTGTTAGCTGGTACAGCGCTAAACTATCAAGCTTAAAATCCAAGCGTGCTAATCCCATCGCTAAAAAATCGCAAGAGGCATCAAATTCCCTGGTGTCTGATAAAGTATTAATGCTTTTGATCGCCTCTTTTTCTTTACGTAGGTCATTCTGTATGGCGTATTCAGCTTGTTTAGCTGTGTATTCTTCATTGTTTTTTTTTATTTTTTCAGCAGTTATCCTGTCCCTTTCTTGTTTTTCTGCTTTGGCTCTTTGATAAAAATTAGCCGCACCCGTAACAAGAGTTGCTAATTGCCCTACCGCTTGTGTTTGAGTAGCTGTTTTATTCACCTTGTTATAAGCATTTTGTGCGGTTTGCCTGTCTGTATCATTAGTAGCTATACCTATTGCCTGTTGGTATTTAGCTGCCGCATCAGCGTATCTTCCGGTATTACCTAATGCCACCCCCTCATTATAAACACTGACAAATTGCTGCCTTTTCTTTAAATTATCCTGGTTTTGGCGTTGTATCTCCGCGTTTTTTTGGGCCAGCTTTTCTTCCATCTCCTGCTTACTGCGGTTGTATTCGGTTAGGTCGTTTTGCCGGTTATTTGAATTTGCGGTGGGTGACTTGGTAGCACCTCCATCCCGGTTAGCAGGAAAAAGTGTTGATTCAGCATTAGATTTACCGGTTTTTCTAAATGTTGAGTATTTTTTTACTAATTGCACATAGATAGTTGCTGCATTAGAGAAGGTCAAAAAATCTAATACAGAACCTTTCACATTTATTGCATTTTGTTCATTTATATCTTTTTGAGCTATTTCCCAGGAAACTATATTCTCCCCAACAATTGAGTGTCCGTAACACATGGTTTTTCCATTGGCATCGGTCACTTCAAGATTATACAGGCAATTAGTCGTGCCTTTCATTTCTATAACCCATCTATAAGAATGTTTATTGGGCTCGTCATTTATTGCATTAAAGCAATCTTCAATTGGCCCTCTAACTCTAACTTGAATTCCTGGAATGTCAGTAAATGTTTGAATATTCCCCCAACATCTCATTATCCTGTTATTGGCCGCGCAACCAGATTCTACGCAGTTTTGCTGCCCAAAAGCTATAATAAACTGAAATAATAGGGTTAACAAGAGTAGTATTTTTTTCATGATGATAAATTTGACCGCAAATTTTTTTTAAATATTGTTTGGTATTATTTTTTGATACAGTACTGATAGCCATAAATATAGGCCTTCTGTCATCGCAAAAAAATACCTAGTAGTAGCTATTTTTTTTGGCAAGGAGAAAAGTTAGTTTAGTAATGTTAAACCTGGTAAAAACTTGCCCCTGGCGTACTATGAAATGTAAAATAAAGGGACTTGCAATTTTATTGATAATACTAACTGCCGGCACATTTAAGCTGTGTGCCCAAAATTCATCTTTATTTGAAAAAAACGGGCTTTCGCTTAGTTACCAGGCCACTCTTTTTAACACAGTTAGTATTGAGGGAACAAACTTTTTCGACCAGTATGAGATAACCGTTACTTTTTCGAACAATACCGGCACGGCCCTTATTTACGACGGGGCACTCGGCGCAATAGCATCTATTGAATTTGAAAAAGACCCGGTACTGGAGAAATTGCTTAAAAAGGTTGCCTGGCGTACCGATAATGGCAACTATAAACCCCGTTACGATGATTCTATCCCACATTCAAAAAATGAACTGGCCTTTGGATTTCCGGATGGCAAATGGGTGCGGTATGATCAGCCTTATCCTTACAACTCAAATGAGCTGTTTCCAAAGGCTGATAAAATTGAGCATTTAATGCTGGAAGGGCAACAGGATATTTGCGTAATTTATATATTGGTGGCACAGGGCGCCGGGGTACCCGGGCCAAAGTGGAATATCATGATGCCTTACCCTAAAAAAGGATTTAAAAAGCAACTCATAAAGTATATACCCGAAAATTGCGGCTGTTTCGGAAGCAATAAACCGAGGGGTAAAAGAGGGGACATGCCTAAAAACCTAACTAAATCAATAGCGGCAAAAAACAGTGGCGATCAGGTCTATTCAAACTTATCGCATGGGCCCGTCGAAACCCCTTTAAGGAGCGTAAGTGAACTTGAAAATTTGATATTAAAGAACTTAAGAGAAAATACAAGCCCGTACCGCGGAAGCGACAGGAGTGGCGGAAGTAATTTAACCTATTATTTCGATGAGCATTTTTTTAGCTTTGATAAGGATAATTTTTATTTCGAATATGAATACACCAAAGACCTTTCGTCTGCTACAATAAGTAATAAATTTAGTCCCCAGATTTTAAAGACAAAGATCCCGATAGGGGGCTTAAGGGGTGTAAAAACCGAGAAACAAAGCAAGTCATCAGCCACAGAATTACATTTTATTAGTGAAGGGGGAGAAACTACTCAAAACGGGCGTAAGGAATATCTTAACGGCGAACTTTTAAAAACGATTCCGGCGGGACTTATGGACAATTGTGAGGACTGGCTGGTAGGATATAAATTTGACGCTGATCTTAAGAATTTTAATGAGCTTAAACAATTGGTGGTTGAATTAAACAAGTCATATAAACTACAGAACCCCCAGGCCGGCCAAAAGAAAAAAAGATCTGTTGAAGAACTTAAGGAGTTTATTTTAACCAGTTTAAAAACCAATACAAAAAATGTGGTCATCAGGTACGAGTCAGGAAATACACCCGGAGTTGTTCAATTCTCAAATTATCAATTTGGTGTAAACCAAAATATTTTAAGCTTTTCTGTTGATTATAAAAACGGCGAGCGAACAGTACACCTGGAAACGAAGGTAAATCTTGCAGAGTACATATCTCTTTCGGAGCAGCCCGGCGTGGTAACGGATAAAGATGTTATTTGGTGGGAATACTACGGACAAAGAGAGGCGAATGAGCGTGTAGTTTCATTCAATATAATTGGAAACGATAGAACAAAGAACTACTCTACGGTAAACGGAAGGATGATGGACGCACCCTATGTAAATATCTACGGCTTTGACAAGGGAGCCGGAAGGAAAAATTATGTTGAACTATCTAAAGCTATAAGTGAGTTTTCGCGTGAAACCAGGTATAAAAAATAAAGACAGGAAAAAAATAGCCTTAACCATTATTTTAATAAGCATAACGGTATTTAGCAGCCGTTTAAACGCACAGGTAAAAAAGCCTGTAACCAAGCATAAGGCGACGCTTACAGCTGGCAAAGTACCGGTGCTAAATAAAATAGATTTTTTAAGCAAAAACGCCGATGATGCCGCACAAATTTTAAGTGATGAGTTTAAGAAGCTTAAAATCGATTTGAATGATATAGAAGATAAGCCTGTATATAGTTACACAATGAGTAATGAGAAACGATCAGAAAGTGTAGGCAGCACAAAAATCCTCCATTTTAGTAAAGGCTTAAAAATATATCTTAGCGCGGATATAAAAGATATAGTTGAGAAGCTTTCGTTTATAACGCCTGATGGAAAGCATTATACCGCAATAAAAAAAATGCTTGGTTTTGCTGCATGGCAAAAGGTAAGTGAAACAGATCAAGATACTACTTATAAAAATGCAGGCACCTTTGTAAGTTTAAATTCGAGAAAAGATGAGGAGGAAGGTAACCGGTATGCTGTTACTATAGAGCGCCCTGAACCATTCCTTTACCAGCCTGATTCGCTGCAAATATCTAACATTGAAGATGTTAATATACACT
Source organism: Mucilaginibacter sp. (assembly GCA_039918195.1). GTDB lineage: Bacteria > Bacteroidota > Bacteroidia > Sphingobacteriales > Sphingobacteriaceae > Mucilaginibacter. The sequence continues at coordinate 6,400 of JBDSIC010000010.1, read as the reverse complement.
CTGGATGGATAGAGGTTGATTATTATGTAATAGATTTTATAAAAAAATTGGGCTATAGTTATTTATACAATAGCAAGGAAGCGCATTTAGAAGATGAAAAAGGAAAAAGATTTTGTTCAATATTTTCCTCTTATTTTAGTAATGGTTTATCTGTAGACTTTACAAGGGGTAAAAACCGGCTATTGCAAACTATTGCTTTTAATGCACGTAACCCTATTGTTTTTTCTAAATTAAAAAAAGCGCTTCACGTTTTGCAGTGGCAACTTACAGGCAGTGATCAGGAAAATAATATAGAGTATTATACCAATAATAATGTGGATTGCGCGATACTTAATGGCGAAAGAACTATAAATTTTACCATACATCCTGCGCTAACTGATGTGGAAACACGACTTACTGAGGCGCCATCACTAAATTTCCTCCAATTAGTTGCTCTTTACAATACCGGATCTAAGCAAGAGGTAGCAAAGGCCATTACTAAAACTTATTTAAACAAGGCTAAGTATGATAATAATTTAGGGAAATTTGTTTTTGATGAAACTGCTGATGATTACTTGTTTTATTACACATCTCCAAATGATTTTTTGGTAACAGTTTTTTTTAAGATGGATCTGACCGAAGATTTTACAAGACCAATACTTGTTGCCAGTAACGATAAGGATTATTTAGTATCATTGGCTGATGAATTAGCTCAGTCAGAATATAAGGATAAGTACACTAAAGGCCTGACAGAGAATAATTTCAGTATTTACGACAATGAAATGGAAGCGATCAGGAAGCAAAGTAAAGAAAATAGGGAAGCTGAAGCAAGGCGTCAGCAGGAAGAAACAGATCGTCAGCAAGCAGAAGCAAAAGAGCAGGCAAGGCTTGCCGATATAGAAAAACAGCGGCTAAGGGATGAAAAGGCCGCCAGGACAAACGCAGCATTAGAGAAACTAAACGAAGCTTTACGAAATTTAGTAAAAAAACAGTAAGCGCGGCAGGTGCCATGCTGGTCCATCCTTTATTACCATTTTTATTAATCATCACCTCGTCTTATAACCATTCGGAAACAATGGGCACCGGTGATGCCATGCCTATTGTTTTTGTCAATTAAACGATTTAGCGGAATACCCAAATTTCGAATTTTTTTAAAAACCGCACGCCCGGCATTTTACGTATTAATAAGTAACCACCTTAGCACAATGTTGTGCTTATTACGGCAATTGTCTCAAATCTCACGTCTCAAATCTCACATCTATTAATTAACTTAGGGGCGTTTTTAAATATCACATGAAAAGAGACAAATTAATTTTTAAGCTGCTTGACGAAGAGCAGCAACGCCAGGAGGAAGGTATTGAACTGATAGCTTCAGAAAACTTTGTTAGCCGCCAGGTTATGGAAGCGGCAGGTTCTGTTGCTACCAACAAATATGCCGAAGGTTTACCCGGCAAACGGTACTACGGCGGCTGCCAGATAGTTGATGAAATTGAAACCATTGCCATTGAACGCGCAAAACTATTATACAATGCCGAGTGGGCCAATGTGCAACCGCACTCGGGCGCGCAGGCCAATGCCGCTGTTATGCTGGCCTGTTTAAACCCCGGCGATAAAATTTTAGGGTTCGACCTTTCGCATGGCGGGCACCTTACACATGGTTCACCGGTAAATTTTTCGGGTAAATTATATGAGTCGCACTTTTACGGTGTTGTTAAGGAAACCGGTTTAATTGATTATGCCCAGCTAAAAAGAGTGGCACTGAAAGAGAAACCCAAAATGATCATCTGCGGTGCTTCGGCCTACTCGCGCGATTGGGATTACGAGTTTATCCGCAAGGTTGCTGATAAAGTTGGCGCCATCGTACTGGCAGATATTTCGCATCCATCGGGCCTTATAGCACGCGGTTTATTAACCGACCCGCTGCCGCACTGCCAAATTGTTACCACTACCACGCACAAAACATTACGCGGCCCGCGCGGCGGCCTTATACTTTTAGGCAAGGATTTTGAGAACCCTTACGGTGTAAAAACACCAAAAGGCGACATCAGGATGATGTCGTCATTACTGGATATGGCTGTATTTCCCGGCACACAGGGTGGCCCGCTTGAACATATTATAGCGGCTAAAGCTATTGCATTTGGCGAGGCTTTGTCTGATAGTTACATGAAATACATTGTGCAGGTAAAAAAGAACGCACAAGCCATGGCCAAAGCTTTGGTTGACAGGGGCTACCAGATCATATCCGGCGGAACTGATAACCACCTGATGCTGATAGACCTGCGCAACAAAAACATAACAGGCAAAGCGGCAGAGAACGCGTTAGTTAACGCCGACATCACCGTGAACAAAAACATGGTGCCTTTTGATGACAAATCGCCATTCGTTACATCGGGTATACGCGTAGGCACTGCAGCTATAACTACCCGCGGGTTAAAAGAGAAGCAGATGGAGCAGATAGTAGAGTTGATAGATGCCGTAATTGTTGATCCTGAAAACGAACTTTCTTTGAAAAAAATACGTAAAAAAGTACACAAGCTTATGGCGGACTACCCGCTGTACAGGGACAAAAGTTCAGAATAATAAGAATAGTGATAAAGGAAGAGCCCCTACCAAATATCGAAACAGACCGGCTATCGGCACTCGAATCATACAATGTACTGGATACATTGCCTGAAAAAGAGTACGATGCCATAACGCGTTTGGCATCGTATATATGTAATGTTCCTATTGCTCTTATTTCGCTGATAGACAGCGAAAGGCAATGGTTCAAATCGGTAGTAGGGCTTGATGCTACTGAAACACCCCGGGCTGATGCGTTTTGTAACCATACCATACAGGCTGATGATATACTCGAAATAACCGACGCGGCTGACGACGAACGATTTAAGGAAAATATATTTGTTGAGAACGCGCCGCATATCAGGTTTTATGCAGGTGCGCCACTTATAGATCCTGACGGCCACCGCCTGGGCTCGCTCTGTGTGATAGATAATGTTCCACGAAAGCTTACAGCCGAGCAGCGCGATGCTTTGCGCACCCTCGCGGATGAGGTGATGTCGCATTTTTTGCTGCGTAAGCAAAAGAATGAACTGGAGGAAAGCCTAAAGGTTCACCAGGAATTTTTTAACCTGTTCAATACCTCGCCCGAGATACACTGTATCATGGATAAGGAATTCAGGATAGAACTCATCAACCAATCGGCTAAAACTATATTAGGTTACCGCCCCGAAGAAGCCATTGGCCGCCCCATATGGGATTTTTTCCAGGCAGACAGCCGGGCCGCATCGTTAAATGTGCTTAAGAATGCTTTAAGTAAACAGCAACGGGCAATTGAGATAGAAACACCGCTGTTCACCAAATCTGAATCGATAAAGTGGATAAGCTGGAACCTTACCTTCAAGCAAAATAAATGGTATGCCAGCGGCCGCGATATCAGCTACCAAAAAACGGTAAAAGAAGAACTGGAACAGCTATCGCTGGTAGCCAGCAAGGTAAGTAACGGCGTTGTAATCAGCGATGCGCAGGATAAGGTGATATGGATAAATGACGCCTTCGAGAAGATTACCGGCTTTGACTTAGATGATGTTGAAGGCAGCCGCCTGCGCAATATTATTTTAAAAGACGCTGAAGTAAACCCGGCCATAGCGCAGCTGGATAAGTTAATGAGCAAAAGGGAATCGTACGAGATCGATTTACTGATGACCAAGAAAGATGGTGAGGAACTTTGGATAAAAGTACTCAACTCTTTCATATTTGATGCTGATGGCAATATTGATAAATATATCAGGGTTATCATCAACATCAACCAGCGTAAAAAAGCCGAGCAGGAGCTTGAGATTTTATCCTTCGCAGCCCGGAAATCGCCGGGGGGTATTGTTATCCGCGATGCCAACGGCGTGATTATGTGGATGAATGAAACCATGGAAACCATTATCGGTTACACCAGCGCCGAGATGTGCGGTAATACCTTTGGCACCACGTTGCTCGGCGATGATACCAACCTAACCGTATTTAACAGCGCCGTTAAGGCAGTTGCCGAAAATAAGCCCTACGAGGTTGAACTAAAGATATACAAGAAGGATGGTACCCCGGCATGGGTGTGGATATCAAACAGTCCGTTGTTTAATGAGTCGGGCAATGTTGAAAAGCAGGTTGGCGTTATGGTAGATATCACCGAACGCAAGGAAGCTGAGCAGCAAGTTAAAATGTTGTCGCTGGTGGCCAGCAGCACAACCGGTGGCGTAATTATAAACGACAGTAATGGCAATGTGGAGTGGATAAACAGCGGTTTTGAGAAGATAACCGGGTACAACACGGAGGATATAAAGGGCAGGCATTTGGGCGATGTGATAAAAGGCGAGCTTACCGACCAGGCCAGCATTGAACGTACACGCGACCTATCGAAAAACAAACAGTCGTTTGAGGTTGACCTGCTTATTTACCGTAAGGACGGCGAACCGCTTTGGATATCGGTTATCAACTCGGTGATACTGGATGATAGCGGCAAGGTTGATAAATACATCGAGGTGATCATTGACATCACCGCTAAAAAGAAGGTAGAACTTGAACTGATAGCGGCAAAGGAAGAAGCCTTGCAGCTTAACCGCGCCAAGGATATGTTCATATCGGTATTGAGCCACGAAATGCGTACCCCGCTTAACGCGGTTATAGGCATGACGCATTTGCTGATAGATGATAACCCTGCCGAGTCGCAAAAAGAAAACCTGAACATACTGAAATTCTCTGCCGAGAACCTGCTGACGCTGATAAACGATGTGCTTGATTTCACCAAGATGGAAACAGGTAACGTCCAGCTTGAGCGGGCTAATGTAGACATGCATGAACTGGTGCAAAGCGTTGCTGGTTCCATGCAATACCGCGCGCTCGAAAAGAAAATATCGCTGACTGCTAATATCGACCCAACCATACCACCCGTTATTTTGGGCGACCGTACCCGGCTGGTGCAGATACTGTTAAATTTGGTTGGCAACGCGGTGAAATTTACCGATGAGGGTGCGGTAAGCATTGATTTAAAGGTAATTGAACAAACTCCTAAAAAGATACGTATACGGTTTGCAGTGGCAGATACCGGGATAGGTATTGCAAATGACAAAATAAATGACGTATTTGAGTCCTTTAAGCAGGCCGATGCTGCAACTACGCGTAAATACGGCGGTACAGGTTTAGGGTTGCCAATAAGCAAGCGCCTGATTGAGCTGCACGACTCGAGGATAAACGTTGACAGCCAGGAGGGGCAGGGGTCGACATTTTGGTTTACCATAACTTTTGATAAGGCAGAAAGTAACACACATAATAAAGACAGCACAGTGGAAACAGAGTTAAACATCAGTGTACTTGTAGTGGATGATAACCAGATAAACAGGCTGCTGGTTAATAAGGTGCTTAAAAAGTGGGGCGCCACTACTGACTTTGCCGAGAACGGGCGTGAAGCAGTTGAAAAAATTGAATCGGACGAGCGGTATGATGTGGTGCTGATGGATATACATATGCCCGAAATGGGCGGGCTGGAAGCCACACAGATCGTTCGCGGTAAGGCAGAGTCATACTACCAGCAACTGCCTATTATAGCCCTTACCGCCTCTATGCTGAATACCGAAATAAACCAAATAACCCATGCCGGCATGAACGACTACCTGCTAAAGCCGTTTGACCCCAAAACGCTGTATGCTAAGTTAAGCAGGTACCAGAAACAGTAATTGAATAGTTGATTAGTGAGCAGTTTGCCGATGTGTTTGCTGAAAGCCATTTATAGACACCTTCAAAATATTAAATGACATATTTAAAGCGGTTTTGGGATGAATCACGAGGCGATAAATTTGATGAATGGGGTACTTCAACATGGTATTTTGAAGCGTCGCCTGATGATTATCCTGTACGTCAAATAGAAGTATATGCTTCCGGTAAAATACTTAAATATAATGAGAATAATCCTTACGATAAATACGGGGGGTTATCAGATCAACCGTTAGAGGTGGAAGAGTATGAGCCGTTGACCAAAGACGAATTTGAAGCTATCTGGCAGAACTAATCAACAGCTCACCCTACTTTCATTAAACTACTCCGCATACGCTATTGTAGCAATACTCAGTTTCAATCCCGGTATCTTCAAGAGTTCTATCCCGCAGGCTTCAAGGGTTGAGCCGGTGGTTACAATATCATCTACCAATAAAATATGCTTACCCGCTAATTTTCCTGGCTCTTGCACGCCGAATACTTCGCGCATATTTTCAAACCGTGAAAAACGTGATTTTTTTGTTTGGGTTTCCGTGGCCAGCAGGCGTACCAAATTATCTATCTCTACGTCCGCCTTTAGTTTGTTGGCGAGGCCTGCAGCAAAACATTCGCTTTGGTTAAAGCCCCGTTTGCGCAGCTTGCTTTTATGCAACGGAACAGGAATAAT
>JBDSIC010000009.1:0-3051 GCA_039918195.1 Mucilaginibacter sp. | reverse complement strand
AACTTTTCTTTCGATTGCTTGTCGGTACTGGTGAAGATACATTTATAACCCTTTATAACGGCGGCAATAGCTAATCCCATACCGGTATTGCCCGATGTACCTTCAATAATGGTACCGCCGGGTTTTAACTTGCCGCTTTTTTCGGCATCCTCAATCATTTTAAGGGCCATACGGTCCTTAATAGAGTTGCCGGGGTTGGTTGTTTCTATTTTGGCCAGCACAGTTGCCGGTATGTCTTTTACTATTTTATTCAGTTTAACCAGGGGCGTGTTGCCAATGGTTTCCAGTATATTGTTATACCACATGTTATCAGTATTTGTATATAGGGCAAAAATAGCTTTCTGCGGTCACATATACTTCATTATAATATCATGAAAACAAAAAACCCCGGCAATACCGGGGGTTTTTGTTTATGCGTTGTTTATAGATTCATAATTGGGAGTTAGCGAGCCAAGTTTTCATTTCTGCGTAAAAGGAATCTGCATTACTAAGCACGAACTCATACTTAGTTCCATCAGTAGCTTTTACAAAAAGCACTTTTTTCTTAAACTTTTTCGGTTCAGATAACCTTACAGAATCTATGTCAGCTTTTTTAATGGTAAAAGGTTCTACGAAAATCATCGGCAATGAGACTGCGACAGACTTTACGTCAAAAATAAATTCATTATCGCCTAAAGCCAATACTCCCTGACAGCCGGGTGACAACATCATACTTTGAAAACCCTTTGGACAGTAAACGCCCCACTGTTGCTTATATATTTTTTTATTTACAGATAAATATTTTTCACTCAGTTTTAGTGAACAAGAAGTTGCTATTGCTAGCAACGTTACCAATGTCAGGTGCAATACTAACCTTTTGAATAAAGTGAATTTAGTCATTACATTTTGTCTCTCTAATCCTCACACCTGACATGTGCTTACCTTAAGCTACTTTCAACTTCTTCAAATCTGATTTTTCGAATTTCTCGCGGGCGTAATCAAGCGTTACGTTCAGTTCTTTTACATCTTTTTTAGATGGGAACTCAAACATTGCGTCTATCATTATCGCTTCGCAGATGGAACGCAGGCCACGGGCGCCTAATTTAAATTCCATCGCTTTATCTACAATAAAATCTATCACATCGTCTTCCATGTCAAGCTTTACGCCTTCGTATTCAAACAGTTTTTTGTACTGTTTAAGTAACGAATTCTTAGGCTCGGTCAGGATGTTGTGCAGGGCTTCCCTGTCAAGCGGGTTAAGATATGTAAGCACCGGTAAGCGGCCTATCAGTTCAGGTATTAAACCGAATGATTTCAGATCCTGCGGGGTAATGTACTTGTACAGGTTTTTCATATCCACCTCGTTATCATCGCGCTTCATTTTGTAGCCTACGGTTTGCGTACGCAACCTGTTGGCTATTTTACGGTCTATGCCATCAAAGGCGCCGCCGCAAATGAAAAGGATGTTGCTGGTGTTCACTGTGATCATTTTCTGGTCGGGGTGCTTGCGGCCACCTTGGGGCGGTACGTTCACCATGGTACCTTCCAATATTTTTAACAATGCCTGCTGTACGCCCTCGCCCGATACATCGCGGGTGATGGAAGCATTATCGCTTTTGCGGGCAATTTTATCCACCTCATCAATATAAACAATACCGCGCTCGGCTAATGTTACATCATAGTCGGCAGCCTGCAGCAAACGGGTAAGTATACTTTCCACGTCCTCGCCTACATAACCTGCCTCGGTAAGTACTGTGGCATCGCAAATACAAAACGGAACATTAAGTACTTTGGCCAGCGTTTTTGCCAGTAAGGTTTTGCCCGTACCGGTTTCGCCCACCATAATGATGTTTGATTTTTCTATCTCTACCTCGTCCTTTTCAATACGCTGGCCCAACCGTTTGTAGTGGTTGTATACAGCTACCGCAAGTATCTTTTTGGCATCATCCTGCCCTATGATATACTGGTCGAGGTGAACTTTTATTTCGTATGGCTTTAACATGGCTGGCGTTGTAGGCGATGATTTCACCTTACGTACCTTAAGCTCTTCTGCCAGTATTTCGTTTGCCTGGTTTACGCATTTATCACAGATGTGCGCGTCTAAACCGGCTATCAGCATCAGGCTATCCTGCTTACCTGCGCCGCAAAACGAACACCTGATCTCTTTGCTATTCTTGGTCATAATTCCTCTTAAATTAATTAAATATAATTAATTATTTTCTATTGTGCAAACGGCTAAGCCCCAGTTTAGTTTTGGGGGCCTGCCATTTATCTTATTTCTTAGGATTATTCCCTCTTAAAATTTCGTCAACCATACCAAATTCTTTGGCTTCTTCGGCTATCATCCAATGGTCACGGTCTGATGCGTCCCAAACTTTCTCATATGGTGCGCCGCTGTGGTCGGCAATTATCTGGTACAACTCCTTTTTTAGCTTGGTTATCTCGTGGTAAGTGATCTCGATATCCGACTGCTGGCCCTGCGCACCGCCTGATGGCTGGTGTATCATTACCCTTGCGTGTGGCAATGCCGCCCTTTTGCCTGCTGTACCTGCACATAACAATACCGCGCCCATTGAAGCGGCCATGCCGGTACAAATAGTAGCAACGTCGTTTGATATGAACTGCATGGTATCATATATACCCAAACCGGCATATACCGAGCCACCCGGCGAGTTAATGTAGATCTGTATATCGCGTTTAGCATCTGCAGATTGCAGGAACAATAGCTGCGCCTGTATAATATTGGCAATGTTCTCATAAATGGCATCACCTAAAAAGATGATACGGTCCATCATTAACCTCGAAAACACGTCCATCTGCGCTACGTTAAGCGAACGTTCCTCAATAATGTATGGGGTCATTCCTGTAGGCAGGCTGCTCCTGTCAATACCGGCTATAAATTTATCTACATAAATGCTGTTAATGCGGTGATGCTTTACAGCGTATTTTCTGAATTCGTTTTTATCTGGATTACTGCTCATGTTGTAATTAATTATGTAATTGTAATAACCGTTGCCGGTGCTAATATATACTTTTTAGTAATGCTGTTTTACTGTTATAGTTTGTTGAAAG
>JBDSIC010000008.1:0-8661 GCA_039918195.1 Mucilaginibacter sp. | reverse complement strand
ACTTCACCTTTGCTGCCGCCACTCTCTAACAAAGCTTCGGCGTACATCAGCAATACGTCGGCATAGCGAATGATGTGGAAGGTCCAGGCATCATCGCTCCAGCCTGCGCCACGCCTTGATTGCGGCAGGTAGGATTTGCGGTTATGGTAACCCGTGCTTGGGTACGATGAAAAGTCAAGCACTTCTTGTCCTGATGTTTTAGGGAATACATCACCCGGCTGAATAACGGTAAATAATAAACGCGGGTCGCCTTCTTCAAATTCATCCACCAGGTCCTGTGTAGGCTGGTCAAAGCCATAAGCGCCGGTCGGGCCGCGGGGAGATGAATAGATAGGCACGAAAGAGCCATAAATATTTAACGCCGGGTTATCGCCCCTGATGATGGATAAAATCGGTTCAGGTGTTTTATACCCGTTCACCAGATACAGGTCCTGGAACTGCGCATCAAGCGAGTAAACATTTGCATCTATCACTTTTTTGGCGGCATCCCTTGCTTTTGCAAACAGGCTGTTGTCGTCTTTTGCAAAGTACAGGTAAACCCGTGCCTGCATGGCCCAAACAGCTTCTTTGTTAACACGGCCAAGCTCTGTGGCAGCATTCATGCCGGCTTTGCCGGGCAGGTTGGTTTCGGCTGCAACCGCATCCAGGTCCTTCATGATAAATTCAAAGGTTTCTTTAGCTGTCGAACGTTTTAGCTTATTGGCATTATCAACCGTTAAGGTTTTATCAATGAGCGGTACGCCGCCAAATGTCCGGGCCAGTTCAAAGTACAGGTAAGCACGGATAAACCTTATTTCGGCCAAATACCGGGCTTTGGTTTGGTCGCTTACTTTAGCGCCATTTGCATCTATCAGCTGGTTTATAGGTAAATTCTCTAAGGCCACATTGCAATTGCCGATACCCAAATAGCAGGTGGCCCAGTATGCCTGTAACGTTGGATTGCTTGATAATGCCCTGCCGTAACCTAAATCGGTTACAAATGGCCTGTCGCCGGCATCCGAGCCGCCTTTTTCAGAATCATCGGTAGACATATTGCCCAATTCTGCCCGCGGGGCTTCATAGCCGTAAAAATCGTTGAACACCTCGTAGCATTTTACTACTGTACGGAAACCGGCATCGCGTGATTTATAAAAGTTCTCTTCTGTCTGCACTCCCTGCGGCGGGCGGTTCAGGAAATCTTTTTTACATGATCCTGCTGCCAGCAGGGTGATGCAAAGGGTGATATATAGTAATTTTTTCATCGTTTTAGTATTAAAATTTTGCGTTGATGCCAATCATGAATGTACGTGCCTGCGGATAGTATCCCTGGTCGATACCCGTAAGTTTCGGGTCTGCCGAACCAATTTCCGGGTCGAGGCCTGAGTAGCCGGTTACCGTTAACAGGTTTTGCGCGCCTACGTATACCCGGAACTGTTTTACCTTTAGTTTTTGTAAAAATGTATCAGCGAAGTTATAACCTAACTGCACATTCTTAACACGCAGGTACGAGCCATCCTCCACAAAATAGTCAGATACGCTGTTGTTCAACCCTTGCTTTTGAGATATTTTGTGATACTGGTCGGTGCTGCCTTCGCCGCTCCACGATTTTTCGAGGAAGCCTTTGGTGGCATTGTAATAACCTGTACCCGATTCGGTATCGTAACGCTGTATGTTCATCACATCGTTACCCTGCGAACCTTGCAAGAACACGCTCAGGTCGAAACCTTTGTAAGCGGCATTCACGGTGAAACCGTAAACAAAGTCAGGCCACGGGTTACCTATAATGGTACGATCATTTGCATCCAGCACGTCATCGCCGTTAATATCCTTAAAGCGAATATCGCCCGGTGATGCGGTTTCCCGCTGCGGGCCATCCTCAACCTGCTGTGCATTTTGGAAGATACCATTGGTAACATAACCGTAGTAATAACCTACCGGCATGCCTACTTCTGTTTTGGTAAATACCTCGCCTAAGTGGGCGGTGGCAAATATTGGTTCGCCGTTACCCAGTTTGGTAACCTTGTTGCGGTAGGCAGATATGTTACCACTAAGGCTGTATTTGAATGCGCCCGAGTTGTTATTGTAAGCCAGCTCAAACTCCCAGCCTTTGTTTTGCATATTACCGGCGTTGGTGTAAGGCGAAGTTGGATAGCCTAATGTCGACGGCAATGGCACAATCAGCAGCATGTTATCAATTTTCTTGTCGAAGTAATCGGCAGTAAAGTTTAGTTTGCCGCTGAATAATGACAGGTCTAAACCCACGTCCAGTTGTTTGGATGTTTCCCATTTCAGCACTTCGTTACCGGTTGTCTGGCGGCCCGACCCTATGTATGGGGTATTTTCATCGCCAAACTCGTACCTGTCATATATACTGTTGCCGTAGGTAGATAAATAAGCGCCGCCACCAATGTTTTGGTTGCCTATTAAACCGTAGCTGGCCCTTAACTTACCATCAGTAAGCCAGTTGGTGCCTTGCTGCTCTTTAAAATAGCCTTCCTCGGTAAAGCGCCAGGCGGCTGATACCGATGGGAAAGTTCCCCAGCGGTAGCCATCGCCAAAGCGCGACGAACCATCGCGGCGAATGTTACCGGCAACAATATACTTGCCATCATAATCAAAGCCTACCCTGCCGAAATACGACGCGATAGCATTTGAATAAGGGTAACCTGTAACCTGGGGGTTTATAGTACCCGCGCTAATTACGCGCATATCTACATCATTATTTACAAAACCTTGTATAGAAGCGCCAAATTGCGACACGTTGGTTGCCTCGGCAGATATACCGCCTAAGGCTGTTACATGGTATTTGCCAAAGGTTTGGTCGTAGTTCAGCGTATTTTCTGTTACAAAATAATTAGAGGTATAGGAGTTGTTGCTCACCGTATTGGTGTTGGCATTATCAAACGAGTTTAAATAGTATTGCGGCGAAAACCCTTTTGCCAGGCCGCGCTGCAGATCCATACCGCCACGGCTGATAAAGCTAAGTGTTTTCAGTATCTGCACTTCGGCAGTGATACCGCCTTTTATGCTCAGTGTTTCGTAATTGCTTTGGCGCAGCCTTTCTATTTGCGCAACAGGGTTACGCTTGTTAGAGTATAACAACCCTGCATATTGCGAGAACGGGTTGGTTGGTTCGTAGTTGGCGTTGATGATATTCAGGAACGATGGTAAGCCCTGCAAGTTATTGCGGTAAACCGGCGTAATAGGATCAGCCGTCATGGCGCTAAATATGGTGCCGGTGAAAGGGTTATTCTCATCAACAGTACGGCGTTCTTCATATATCACCCCAAAATTACTGCTTAATTTAAGGCGTTTGCTCACCTGCGAATTGATGTTGTTACGCCATGAGATACGCTCGTAATCAGAGCCCTGGATAATGCCTTTTTGGTCGAGGTAGGCAAGGCTTGATAAAAAGCTTACGGCTTTACCGCCACCGCTTACGCTGATGTTGTGATTTTGTACCGGCGCGTTGTAGCGGGTAATTTCGTTCCACCAGTCGGTGCCGTCAGGCCCGGTAGTTGCGCCAACAAAGCGCAATACCGAATCGATGTTGGTTTGAGTAGAAAAATCGAGTTGTTTTGCTGCCCCGGCATTGGTTGCTGCCTGGTTTTTGTAAGCAATAAATTCTTTGGCATTTAGCATATGCGGCCGTTTCCAGGGCGACTGGAAACCGTAGTAGCCATCGTAAGCTATAGTTACCTTATCATTTTTTGAGCCTGATTTGGTTGTGATAATGATTACCCCATTTGATGCCCTTGAACCGTAAATGGCGGCTACTGAGGCATCCTTATGCACGGCAATGGTTTCAATATCATTCGGGTTCAAATAGTTGATGTCTGTTTGCGGCAAACCGTCAACAATATATAATGGGTCGGTGCTGCCGTTGATAGAGCCTATACCGCGTATACGCACCACTGATGCCGAACCGGGGCTGCCGCTGCTTTGCGCAACCGTTACGCCCGATGCCTTGCCCTGCAATATATCGGCCACGCTGCGCACGGGCATATTGTTTATCTGGCTGGCCTTTATTACAGATACTGCGCCGGTAATTTCTTTCTTGGTAACCGATCCGTAACCCACTACCACAACTTCTTTAAGCTGCGATATTGATTCGGCTAATACAACTTTTATATTTTGCCCGGCCGTTACCGCCACATCCTGGGTGGTAAAGCCTATCATGGCTATTGATAGGGTATTTTGCCCGGGTGCTACCTGCAGCTGAAAATCACCATTTGCATCGGTAGCGATAGCCTTTGTAGTGCCTTTTACTGATACTGTTACACCGGGTAAAGGCGCGCCGCTTACATCAGTTACATTACCGGTCACCTTCTGATCCTGCGCCAGCACGGTTTGCCGGCATAGCAGCATCAGCAGTATGACCATAAAGCTTAGCAGCTTATTTTTGCTTGTAAAAAGTTCTTTCATTTCATATTGTGTTTAAATAGTTTGCATTAAAAGGTATGGTATAAAGTCTTGATGTAATGATTATCATATATCAATTATGTAATGTATTTATTATTTAATCTGCATCACCACACCAAGACTTTAGTTATAAAACTCGCTTAAAAAACTTCCAGCTCCCAAAAGGATGAGCCCCATAATGGCTGAACCCTCGTGGTACATAAAATTTTAACATAGCGGGCACTGCGTGCCGAAAATGTGATCACATCATCGCCGCCATTACCTGCCGCTGTTGTATAAGCATTTGTATAAGTTATATTATCCGTTGATGTTTGAATAGTGTAGTTGGTATCATAAGCGGCTTCCCATCTAACTATCACCTTACTAACTGTTTTTAGCGATCCAAGGTCTACTTTCCACCACTCATTATTAGCTACAGCGCTGGACCATCTTGTACCCAAATTGCCATCATTTGAGCTGCCTGCGCTGCCTGTGTTTGACGATGCAGAGGCTGTTTTACTTAAAGCTAAGTTTACCGGGGCGGCACTTGCAATTTTTGCAGCCAAAATAGCAAACCCGGCCTCGGCGTTATACCAGTTGGTTGGCTGTGTTGTGCCTGTAAAACCTTCAAGGTAGGTAAGGTAAGCGTTGGTGCGGCTTATATCGTTCATTTTAGCTGACGCATACGCTACAGCCGCCCATGGAAAACCTCCCGGATCATATATGTAGCCGGTTGACCAGTTAGGGTACGTGGTATTAAATGTACTGTACAACGTACCTGCCCTGGTTGAAGTCGGCGCTATTACATCCAGCATGGCAGGATACAGCTGGCATACAGCGTCAGCGTACCAAACATTCCAGTTTGATATGGTTGCGCCGGTGCTGCCGTTATCATTCCAGTTGTACATGGTCGAACGCCATAACTGGCTCTCGATAGCGTTTGTGTTAGATGTTAAAACACTTGAATAATAAGCCGGGTTGCCGCCGGTAATTACATTGCTTTGCAACCATACCATAGCTTTTAAGCCCTGGTTTACTTCAGCATTATCCATAACATACTTGGCGCCATGTACATACGAGTCTATAGTCAACCAATCATTATCATCAGGTGTATAGGTAGTTGGTATAGCGTTGGCAGAATTATCCATACAGGCTATCAATGCATTGCCAATTAATGTTAACTGGTACGAATAGCCGGCAAGCCATGTCCTGTTTGCTGCCGACTGTTCGCCATAGCGTTTGGCTAAAGTTAAAAAGGTAGCCGCGTACGAGTCTACCGAATCATATGTTCCGTTAGTGGTTTCGGCGGCACCGTAATAATCATATACCGAACCGGCTATTTCCGGGCCCGATGTTACCGGGTTGGTGGTGCCGTTAAGTTTGCCCATATACCATATCATCCAATTTTTAACGGCTAACTGGTTAGCTGTTGTCGGGTCTTCGAGTATGCCAAGGCAGGCGATGTTTGCAAAATAACCACAGATACGGCTGCCGGGTGCCGATGTATTCATGATAGCGCCGGAAGACAGTTGCCCCGCAAGTATAAAATTGATCTGCTTGGTAATAAGCGCTGAATAATTAACTACATTAACTTTTGGGTTACCGGTAAGCGTGTTGGTTGATGTGCTTTTATCTGCCGGCACCTGCGCCTTTTGGCAGGATAACAGCATAACCGAGGCAAGGCCAATGGTGAATGTCTTTTTAAATAGTGGTTTCATAATTGGTGTTGTTTTTAATAAGTTGAAATACATTACATGAATTAATTATATAATATTGGTTGAATCAATCGCTTGTATGACAATTATGCTTTATGGCATTTTCTACTTCTTATACACTTCAAACTCCCAAAATGACATAGGGTAAGGCAATGCCCCCTTGTTTAATAATATTTTAACATACCGTGCATTTGCAGCGGTAAACGTGTCGCTAACGTCACCGCCGGTACTTGTTGTGGTGGAAAATACAGTGGTATAGGTAACATCGTCTGTTGATACCTGTAAGGCATAATCAGTTGCGTAAGCTCCCTCCCATTTGATATCCACACGACTTATGCTACGCGATTTACCCAGATCTACTTTATACCATTCATTCTCGGTAGCGGCGGCAAGTGACCAGCGGGTGGCAAGGTTACCATCTACGGATAATTGCGGATCGTTAAAGCTGGTTGAGGCTGTGGCCGTTTGGTTAAGGGCAAGGTTGGCATCATCAGCCGGCTCCGGTTCTTCAATAATTGGTACCGGGGCATATATAGGGGTACTACCCTGGTTTTTCATCCTGTCAGCGGCAAGTATCACAAACGCCGCTTCGGCATTATACCAGTAATCTTTTTGTTTACCTGCCTTATTTAACGACAGGATATGAGTGATATATTCATCTACCCGCGCTTTGTCATTTATTACAGCCGCAGCATAGCTTATCACTGCCCAAGGGTAAGCACCCGAATATATCGTACCGTTTGACCAGGCCGGGTAGTGCACATTAAACGTGGTATACAGCAGGTTTGCCCTCTGTGATTGAGGCTCGATTACGCCAAGCATACCGGGATAAAGCTGGCAGGTAGCATCAGCATAAAAGGTAGACCATTTTGAGATGGTTGCCCCGCCGGTACTGCCGTTGTCATTCCAGTTATACATCGTTTCGCGCCACAACTGGGTTTCAATGGCATTTGTATTAGCATCTAACAGGGTTTGAAAATGCGCTGTTTTACTGCCGCCCAATGCATTTGTTTGTAACCAAACCATCGCTTTTAAACCTTCGTTTACTTCGGCATTATCCATGGTATATTTAGCGCCATGTACATATGAATCAACTGAAAGGCCGTCATTATCATCAGTTCCAAAAGTGGTTGGCACGTTGTTACCTTCATTATCAATACATTTTTCCATTGCGCTGCCAATTAGCGTAAGCTGTGTTGAATAACCCGCTACCCAGGCCTTTTCTGTTGCCGACAATTCAGCAAGCTCTTTAGCCAGTGATAAAAATGTAGCCGCGTAGGAGTCTACCGAATCATAAGTACCGTTGGTGGTTTCACCGGGGGCATAATAATCATATACAGAGCCGGGTATTTCGGTGCCGCCTGTTACCGGGTTAGTATTGCCGTTAAGCTTGCTCATATACCATACCAAGTATTTTTTTACGATGGCAACATTTTCGGCTGTGGGCCTTTTAAGTAATGCACGGCAGGCTATATTGGCAAAATATCCACAGATACGGCTATTTGATGCCTCGTTGTCTTTCAGGGCGCCGCTTGGCAGTTGCAAGGCAGTAATATACTTAACCTGGTTGGTTATCACCGAATCATATATGGTCTGCTCAACAGGAGTACCATCCGGGTTATCGGTTATAGGTATCTTCCCGGGATGCTGTTCCTTTTTACAAGCAACTGCAATTAAAAGGCCTGATAATACCATTGTTAATATTGCTTTCTTGGTAACCATATTTGCGCTGATTAATATTCGTTTTTAATGATGGTGCGTTTAATAAAGGCATACCGCCCTCACCAACGGCATGCCTAACCTTAACTTAACCTATTCTAACCTTAACTTATTTTTTATAAATCTCAAACTCCCAGAACGACATTGGGTAAGGCAATGCCGCTTTGTTCAATAATATTTTCACATACCGTGCATCTACCGGTGTAAAGCTGTGGCTTACATCGCCGCCGGTACTTGTAGTGGTAGAAAATACGCTGGTGTAAACTGCATCGTCAGTTGATACCTGGATGGCATAATCAGTTGCATACGCGCCCTCCCATTTAATATCTACCCGGCCAACAGTTTCGTTTTTACCAAGGTCAACCTTGTACCATTCGTTATCACCTGCTGCAGCAACCGACCAGCGCGTACCTATGTTGCCGTCTATAGACAACTGCGGATCGTTAAAGCTGCTTGATGCCGAGGCTAACTTATTTAAGGCAAGGTTTACCGGTGGCGGATCTGCATACACTTCAAACTCCCAAAATGACATTGGGTAAGGCAACGCGCCTTTAATAAGCAGTATTTTTACATACCGGGCATCTACCGCAGCAAATGAGTTGCTTACATCTCCTCCAGGGTTTTCAGCAGTAGAAAAAACAGTGGTAAAAGTTACATTATCAGTTGATACCTGCAAAGCATACTCGCTGGCATAAGCGCCCTCCCATTTAATATCTATCCTGTTTATTTTCTTTACAGATTGAAGATCTACCTGGTACCATTCATTTTCGGTAGCCGCTGCCAAAGACCAACGTGTACCTATATTACCATCTACCGATAATTGCGGATCGTTAAAACTGGTTGATGC
>JBDSIC010000007.1:0-6132 GCA_039918195.1 Mucilaginibacter sp. | reverse complement strand
GGGGATTATGTATACTTTATCGGCATTAGCGCCTATGTGCAGGGTGCGGTCTTCGGTGTTGCCTATCAGGTCAACGCCTGTTTTGGCTTTTATAGTTTTTATTACGGCGGCAAATAGCCCGTTCATGCCGGGGTCATTAAATTGCGAGGCCATAGTGCCGTATACCGGCAGGTCTTCGTCTTTGGCCGTAAACAATTGATGATTACGTTTATATTGCTTGCGCACATCGCGCAGGGCATCGGGCGCGCCGCGCTTGTCGAACTTGTTGATGGCCACCAAATCGGCAAAATCCAGCATGTCAATCTTTTCCAGCTGGGTGGCCGCGCCAAATTCGGGCGTCATCACGTATAGTGAAAGGTCGGAATGGTCGGTGATCATGGTATCGCTTTGGCCAATGCCCGAAGTTTCTACAATGATCAGGTCGAACCCCGCCGCCTTGCATATATCCACCGACTCCTGCACATGTTTGCTCAATGCCAAATTGGCCTGCCGCGTAGCCAACGACCGCATATATATCCGCGGATTATTTATCGCGTTCATTCGGATACGGTCGCCCAGCAGGGCGCCGCCTGTTTTGCGCTTGCTTGGGTCTACCGATATAATGGCCAGCGTCTTATCCGTTTCCAGCAGGAAACGCCGTACCAGCTCATCAATCAGCGACGACTTGCCCGCCCCGCCTGTGCCGGTAATGCCTAAAACAACAGCCTCACCCCCCGCCCTCTCCAAAGGAGAGGGAGCCATCTTCAAGTCCCTCTCCTTTGGAGAGGGATTTAGGGTGAGGCCGCCCAGGCTCTTATTCTCTGCCAGCGTAATCAGCGACGCAATAGCCTTCGGATCGCGCTCCGGCAAATGTTTCAACTCGCCGTTCAGCTTCGATCTCGTCGCAAAATCCGCCTGCTGCAGCATGTCGTTTATCATGCCCTGCAGGCCCATGTGGCGGCCATCGTCGGGCGAGTAAATGCGGGTGATGCCGTAGGCGTGTAGTTCGGCAATTTCGTGCGGAAGGATAACGCCGCCGCCGCCGCCAAATATTTTGATGTGGCCCGCGCCGCGTTCGCGCAGCAGGTCATACATGTATTTAAAGTATTCGGTGTGGCCGCCCTGGTAGCTGGTAAGGGCAATGGCCTGCACATCCTCCTGTATGGCGCAGTTCACCACCTCGTCAACACTGCGGTTGTGGCCCAGGTGTATCACCTCGGCACCGCTGGCTTGCAAAATGCGCCGCATTATATTAATGGTAGCGTCGTGCCCGTCAAACAGCGAAGCGGCGGTAACAAAGCGTATCTTATTTTTAGAGCGGTATGGCGCGGTAGTTTCCATGCAAAATAATTGGATAAACAAAGGTAATTAATTTTTAACGAGAGTATGGGGAAGGTGTTGGCGTAAGGTGGTGCGGTTTTATTTCGCGGCAGGTTCCTCTCCGTGCGTCATTGCGAGCGAAGCGTGGCAATCTCTTTAGACCGGTTTGTAAAGCAGGGTTCGGTGCCGGTAGGTTACTGCAGCCCCGCTTTACACTTATACTGCGCAGGCATTAGGCGCGAGGGCCGGTATCCGTTGCAATCGGGTTTAGGTCGGGTGCAGGCTTGTTGGCAAGCACCCAAATGCCAACGCTCGCCCAGTTAAAATTCGGCGAGCGCTTAAATAAATCCGAACCCGATAGCTATCGGGTTGAACATTCGAAATTCGAAATCTGAATTATCCTAACTTCTTATACTTTATCCGCTTCGGCGCAACATCACCTAATCGTTTCTTACGGTTTTCCTCGTAATCGCTGTAATTGCCTTCAAAAAAGTATACCTGCGAGTCGCCTTCAAAGGCCAGTATGTGGGTACACACCCGGTCCAAAAACCAGCGGTCGTGACTAATGATGACAGCGCAGCCGCCAAAATTCTCCAATGCTTCTTCAAGCGACCGCAGTGTATTCACATCAATATCATTCGTCGGCTCATCCAGCAGCAATACGTTGCTGCCTTTTTTAAGGGTAATGGCGAGGTGCACGCGGTTACGCTCACCGCCGGATAGCACGCCCACTTTTTTCTGCTGGTCGGCACCGTTAAAGTTAAAGCGTGATACGTAGGCGCGCGAGTTGATAGGCTTGTTGCCCACCATAATATTATCCGTGCCGCCGGTTATGTTTTCCCATACCGATTTGTTGGGGTCAAGGTCGTCGTGCATCTGGTCAACATAGCCTAAAGCCACCGTATCACCAACGCGGAAAGTGCCGCCATCAGCCTTTTCCTGCCCGGTTACCAGGCGGAACAGCGTAGTTTTACCCGCACCGTTAGGGCCGATGATACCCACAATACCCGCGGGCGGCAGGCTGAAGTTCAGGTTATCAAATAATACCTTGTCGCCATAGGCCTTGCTCACGTTGTTGGCCTCAATCACCACATTACCCAAACGCGGGCCGGGCGGAACAAACAACTCCAGTTTTTCTTCGCGGTCCTTAGTTTCCTCGCTGGCCAGCTTTTCGTAGTTGGATAAGCGGGCCTTGCCTTTGGCCTGCCGGGCTTTGGGGGCCATGCGCACCCATTCCAGTTCGCGCTCCAAAGTTTTCTGGCGCTTGGTTTCGGTCTTTTCTTCCTGTGCCAGGCGTTTGGCCTTTTGGTCAAGCCACGATGAGTAGTTGCCTTTCCACGGGATGCCTTCACCACGGTCGAGTTCCAGTATCCAGCCGGCTACATTATCAAGGAAGTAACGGTCGTGCGTTACGGCTATAACGGTGCCTTTATATTGTTTAAGGTGTTGCTCCAGCCAGTCGATGGATTCGGCATCAAGGTGGTTGATTGGCTCATCTAATAGCAGTACGTCCGGTTCCTGCAGCAGCAGGCGGCACAGGGCCACGCGGCGGCGCTCACCGCCCGACAGTACCGATATCTTAGTATCAGGTTCCGGGCAGCGCAGGGCATCCATGGCGCGCTCAAGTTTGGTATCCAGTTCCCAGGCGTTAACGGCATCAATTTTATCCTGCAGTTCGCCCTGGCGTGCCAGCAGTTTATCCATGGCATCGGCGTCACTGTAATATTCTTCCAGCCCGAATTTTTCGTTGATCTCTTCGTACTCCTTTAGTATAGCGGTGGTTTCGGCAACGCCTTCTTCCACCACCTCGCGCACGGTTTTATTGGGGTCAAGTTCAGGTTCCTGGCCCAGCATACCTACGGTGTAACCGGGCGAAAATATTACTTCGCCAATATTGGTTTTATCAATACCGGCAATAATTTTTAACAACGATGACTTACCCGACCCGTTAAGGCCGATAACGCCAATTTTGGCACCGTAAAAAAACGAGAGGTAAATATTCTTTAAAACAGTTTTTTGCGGGGGATAGACTTTGCTAACCCCGGCCATTGAAAATATGATCTTTTCGTCTGCCATGTGGAATTGTAAATTTTAAAGATGTCAAAGATGAGGGAAAATCTGCGTTTAGCAAAAATTTTTAAAGGTGCGAATTGTTGTAAAGTTGGAAGGTTGTAAAGTTGTAATGTTAGGTTTTAGGGATTGGATATGGAAGACTACTAAAATCGAAGCGATGACAGGGTGAGTCGAAATAGCGAATAGGTGTTGAGGTAATAATCAATCATTCACTCATTCAATAATTCAATAAATAAATATGGGGTGAAAAATCCGCGTTAGCAAACCCTAATGCGGCTAACTGCGTATACTATGTAATGACGGGTAAGATGCCTTTATGTCATACGCGGTGACGAATTTGCCGTTGTTGCCATTTGTGCAAAAAACATCCCGATTTGGATTAAACTTTTCAACAATTCCACAGTCGTATTAATGTATTCGAAGCTTTTCCGTAAAATAGCGTAAAATAATTTATAATTTATTGTTATAAAATTGTTCGGTAAAGTTTAAAGTGATAGATTGCATTATCATAACAGTGTCTGTTTATGCCTCACCACCAATACTGGCAATGTTGTTGATAAAAGTTATAACATACGTCATTAACTATTGATATGTAATTAATACATTAGGGACGTTCATAATTTTAGAAAGGTATTATATGGAAGCTAAATTTTCACCGCGGGTTAAAGATGTGATATCCTATAGCAGAGAGGAGGCCCTTCGCCTCGGGCATGACTATATCGGTACGGAACATCTGTTGTTAGGATTGATACGTGATGGTGATGGTGTGGCAATTAAATTGCTGAAGGGGTTTAGTGTTGATACCGCTAAATTACGCCGTGCCGTTGAAGATGCAGTTAAAGGAACTACAGGAACAAATGTAAACATTGGCAGCATCCCGCTGACCAAACAAGCCGAAAAGGTATTGAAGATAACTTACCTGGAGGCCAAGATATTTAAGAGTGATGTAATTGGTACCGAGCATTTATTATTGTCTATCCTGCGGGATGAGGATAATATCGCTTCGCAGATACTATCTCAGTTCAACGTGAACTACGAGATATTTAAAGCGGCGGTAGAAAGCCATAAAAATGACATCACCGACGAGATGCCGGGTTCATCAACAGGGGGCGAGGATGACTTTAAAGAAGAAGAATCATTCAGCCAGCCTAAAAAGGTATCCGACATTAAATCAAAAACACCGGTACTTGACAACTTTGGCCGGGATTTGACCAAAGCCGCCGAAGAAGGCCGTTTAGACCCGATAGTGGGCCGCGAAAAGGAAATAGAACGTGTATCGCAAATACTATCGCGCCGTAAAAAGAACAACCCGATACTGATAGGTGAGCCGGGCGTGGG
Source organism: Mucilaginibacter sp. (assembly GCA_039918195.1). Classification (GTDB taxonomy): domain Bacteria; phylum Bacteroidota; class Bacteroidia; order Sphingobacteriales; family Sphingobacteriaceae; genus Mucilaginibacter. The sequence goes on along the minus strand of JBDSIC010000007.1, from coordinate 1,422 downwards.
TAAATCGGCCATTGCCGAAGGTTTAGCCTTGCGCATTGTGCAACGTAAAGTTTCGCGCGTATTGTTTAACAAACGCGTGGTTACTCTTGACCTTGCCTCACTGGTTGCCGGTACCAAATACCGCGGCCAGTTTGAGGAGCGTATGAAAGCCGTGATGAACGAGCTGGAAAAATCACCTGATGTAATTTTATTTATTGACGAGATACATACCATTGTTGGTGCCGGCGGCGCTTCAGGCTCGCTTGATGCCAGTAACATGTTCAAGCCGGCTTTGGCCCGTGGCGAGATACAGTGCATTGGCGCGACAACTTTAGATGAATATCGCCAGTACATTGAAAAGGACGGCGCTTTAGACCGTCGTTTCCAAAAAGTGATGGTAGAGCCGGCTACACCCGACGAAACCATCGAGATACTGAACAGGATAAAAGAAAAATACGAAGAGCACCACGGCGTTACTTACACGCCCGAAGCCATCATTGCCTGCGTTAACCTGACCACCCGTTATATTACCGACAGGTTTTTACCTGACAAGGCGATAGACGCGCTGGACGAATCGGGCTCACGTGTGCATTTGACTAATATCCACGTTCCGCAAAATATTTTGGATATTGAGGCCAAGATAGAGCAGATAAAAATAGAAAAGAACAAAGTTGTACGCAGCCAGAAATACGAGGAAGCGGCCAAATTGAGGGATACCGAAAAACACCTGCTGGAAGAACTTGACCAGGCCAAAACCATTTGGGAAGCCGAAACAAAATCAAAACGCTACACCGTTAGCGAAGATAATGTTGCCGAGGTAGTGTCCATGATGACCGGAATACCGGTACAAAAAGTTGGCCAGGCAGATAGTATGAAATTATTGGCCATGTCTGAAACGATTGGCAGTAAGATCATCGGGCAGGAAGAAGCAATTAAGAAACTTACACGCGCTATACAGCGTACCCGTGCCGGGCTTAAAGACCCTAAAAAGCCGATAGGCTCATTCATATTCTTAGGCCCTACAGGTGTTGGTAAAACGGAGCTTGCCAAAGAGCTTGCCCGCTTTATGTTTGATACCGAAGACGCGCTGATACAAATTGACATGAGCGAGTACATGGAAAAATTCGCGGTATCACGTTTGGTAGGAGCGCCTCCGGGCTATGTGGGTTACGAAGAAGGCGGACAGCTTACCGAAAAGGTACGCCGCAAACCTTACGCCGTGGTATTGCTTGATGAGATAGAAAAAGCACACCCTGACGTATTCAACATCCTGTTACAGGTATTGGATGAAGGGCAGCTGACAGATTCGCTGGGCCGTAAGGTTGATTTCAGGAATACCATCATCATCATGACCTCAAACATTGGTGCCCGCCAGTTGAAAGATTTTGGTCAGGGTGTAGGTTTTAGCACCAACGCTAAAAACTTACAGGCCGATACACATTC
>JBDSIC010000006.1:0-5043 GCA_039918195.1 Mucilaginibacter sp. | reverse complement strand
GCGAGGCATAAGCCTTACTTCTCAAGAATGCCGGCCAGCAACCGCAGCACATCTTTTTCAGAATATTCTTTTAGCCAGATATTTTCAGGCTGTAGGTTACAGACCGGTGCAAATTTGCATCGGTCTGTACATTCTATACGTACCACTTCTATATCAACTTTACCTTTGGTGTGCTTTACAAAGCTGTTTGCCATTTTGTAAAGGTCCTTACCGCCCCGTTTACCGCACTTGCTGCCTGTACACACATACAATATCTTATCAGGCACTTCAAACTTTCCCATAGGGTGCAAAATTACTTAATTATTGTGATTGGTAAATGGTTATTGGTGAGTAGTGAGTGGAGATTAATCAGGAAATTATTTCAACAGATATAAATCCGAATATAAACCAATATGTCTTAACTACCCTAATAAATTAAACCTTTAACAATAAGCCATGTCTGTTCAGTTTATATACATTTAGTATATTTGTGCATATTATAAACTATCTTTAGGCGTTTTTTGTAAATAATGCAGCAGCAAAATTAACCTGTTGCTATAAAAAAACATAGTCAATGAAGTATAACTATCTTGCTTTTGCCGTTCCGCTTTTTTTGGTGTTCATGCTATTGGAATACTATGTTTCGCGGCAAAAAAAATTGAAGTTGTTTGATCTGCACCGCTCAATAGCCAATGTTAGCATAGGTATATTAGAGCGTTTAACGGATGTACTTACCGTTGCCCTTTTTTACGGCGTGTATGATTACCTGCAAAAAAACTACGGCATATTTAACATTAAGCCTAACATAGCCATGTGGATATTGCTGTTTTTAGGTACCGATTTTGTTTGGTATTGGTATCACCGCCTTGCCCATGAAATAAATGTGCTTTGGGCTGTACACGTGGTGCATCATCAAAGCGAGGATTTTAATTACACTGTTTCGGCGCGTATTACACTGTTCCAGGCTGTAGTGCGTACCGGTTTTTGGTGTGTATTACCCATTTTGGGTTTTACCGCGCCCATGATAACCGTTATGCTGCTGATACACGGGCTATACCCGTTTTTTGTGCACACCCAGGTAATAGGCAAACTGGGTATACTGGAATATTTTATGGTAACCCCCTCGCACCACCGTGTGCACCATGCCTGTAACGACCATTATCTTGATAAAAACTATGGCGACGTACTTATTTTGTGGGATAAAGTGTTCGGCACTTTTCAAAAAGAAGATGAAAAGCCGGTTTACGGGCTTACCCACCAGTTAAATACTTACAGTTTTATGTGGCAGCATTTTCATTATCCTATTGAGATATGGCTGATGATGAAAACACAGAAAACCTTAAAAGATAAACTCAAAATTCTGTTTGGCAGCCCAACTACCATGGACCCCGATATGCGCGAACGTGCCGAACGTATATTCGGTATCAAACAACAACAGGAACCCCTGCAGCAGAGGCTTAATACCTATGTAATATGGCAGGTTATATTTATGCTGGGGGCGCTATTTGCTTTCGTATTATTTGAATTTGAATTGGGTGCAAGCGAAAAATTCCTGTTTACCGGGTTTACTGTATTAACGCTCATCAACTGCGGCGCCATTATGGAGCAAAAGAAATGGATTTTTGCGGTTGAGTTTTTGCGGGTATTGCTTGTAGGCAGCGCGTTATGGCTGTACAATGCCGATTACCAGATAGTAACCTTCTTTATCATCGCTGTTTTAGCATTAATAGCACTGTTTTACCGCACGGTTGAGGAACGTTACCTGTCGGTGGTTTACCCGGATTAAGGTAATACGGGTATCTACACATCTGTACGCTAATGCACCGCTGTGCTATCACCCTCAATACGTAAACTTTCTTTGTGTATGGCATTCATCATGTCGGTAATAAACTCCACAGAGAGGTTTTCTTTTTGACCGGATGCTATGGCGCGGTCAAGCACCTGTTTAAAGCGTGCAGGCTGTAACGGCGGTATATTGTTATTCTTTTTGTAGATACCTACATCCTTAACCACGCGCTGCCTGTTGCCCAAAACCTGTATCAACAGTTTATCAAGCGAATCTATCTGTTTACGGTAAACACCCAGGTCGGCGTTTATCTCTGCCTGTGTTTTGGTTTGTGCCGATGCGTAAGTAACGCTGCCAAGGCAAAGCATCATGCAAAATATCAGTTTTTTATAATTTATGGATACCATCTTTTTAATTGAAACTATTAAAGGCAAAATTATAATTTGAAATGGAATAATGATGATGATATCGACCGCAGCAAAATATATATTTACAAATTATTAACCGGATAAACAGTACAAAGTCAGCTTTATGAAGTTCCGCGCAAGAGTGTTATTTCTCGTTTTCTTTTTTGCACAATTAATGCCGGCTCTTGCTCAAAAGGAGGATAATGGTTATAGGTTATGGCTCAAATATGATAAAATAGAAGATGAAAATTACCTTGAAGTTTGTCGTGGCCAAATAAAAACGATTAATATCAGTGGTGATAACCCGATACTTTTAACTGCCCAAAAAGAACTGAAAACCGGTCTTGACGGGTTATTAAAGGTTGATTTAAGGATCAAAGTATCATCCATTGCTATTGAAGGGTCAGTTATTGCCGGTACGCCTGCAAGTAACACTTTGTTTAAAAGCAAGATGTTCGCTGCCGGCCTTAAAGGATTGCCTAAAGATAGTTATTTGATTAAAACGGTAAAGTCAGGTTCCGGCACATACACGGTTGTTGCGGCTAATAATGACGCAGGTGTTTTATATGGTGTGTTTAATTTGCTGCGCCTATTGCAAACCCATGCTCCGTTGCAGCATATAAATGTTGTAGGTTCACCAAAAATTCAATGGCGTACGCTTGATCACTGGGATAACCCGGATGGAACTATCGAGCGTGGTTATGCGGGAAAGTCATTATGGAAGTGGGATGAACTGCCCGATGCAATAGATACACGCTATACCGATTATGCCCGGGCCAATGCATCAATAGGTATTAACGCAGTGGTGTTGAACAACGTTAATGCGTCATCGCAAATGCTGGATAAAGTATATCTTGAAAAAGTAGCTGTGCTGGCCAATGTTTTTAGGGCTTATGGTATCCGGGTGCTTTTGAGCGCTAATGTTGCGGCTCCGAAATCATTGGGGAAATTATCAACAGCTGACCCGCTGGATGCCGGCGTACAGCAATGGTGGAAAAATAAAATAGCCGACATATACCGGCTGATACCGGATTTTGGCGGATTTTTGGTGAAAGCTAATTCCGAAGGACAGCCCGGCCCCAAAGATTATGGCCGCACACATGCCGATGGTGCCAATATGCTGGCCGATGCTTTGGCACCCTATAATGGAGTGGTGATGTGGCGTGCATTTGTTTACTCGGTTGACAGCACCGACCGTGCACGCCAGGCTTACAATGAATTTGCGGGCCTCGACGGAAAGTTTCGTAAAAACGTATTGCTGCAAATAAAGAACGGCCCGCTGGATTTTCAACCACGCGAGCCTTTTTCGCCGCTTTTTGGTGCTATGCCTAATACTACGCAGATGATGGAACTGCAAATAACGCAAGAATATACCGGCTACGCTAACCATTTGGTTTACCTGGCTATGCTGTTTAAGGAAGCCCTTGACACAGATACCCATGCCAAAGGGGGAGGCTCAACCATAGGTAAAGTGATAGACGGCAGCTTGCAGGGACAGCGCATTACCGGAATAGCGGGTGTGGCCAATACAGGTGCTGACACTAACTGGACACGTCACCCTTTTGCACAGGCTAACTGGTATGCTTTTGGCAGGCTGGCCTGGGACCATGATCTAACAGCAAAGCAAATAGCCATTGAATGGATAAACAGTACCTTAACAAACGATACTGCGGCTGTGCGTATTATTTTAAGTATGATGATGCCATCAAGAGAGGCGCTGGTAAATTACGAAACACCGTTAGGCCTTACTGTGCTTTGCGGGCTGCATGATGTACCGGCACCGTGGACACGCATGTATTACCATCGTGCCGACAGCGTAGGACTCGGCTTTAACCGTACCACAACCGGAAGTAATGCTGTCGCACAGTATTTTAAGCCCTTACAGGATACACTGAACAATATTGAAACCTGCCCCGAAAACCTGCTTGCCTGGTTTCACCATGTGCCGTGGGATCATCGTATGCAGTCAGGCCGCGAATTTTGGGATGAACTTTGCTTTAAATATTACAGCGGGGTAGATCACGTACGGACGATGCAGGATAATTGGTCAACCTTAAGCGGTAAGATTGATAAAACTACTTTTGATAAAGTAACACAACTGCTTATTAAACAAGAAGACGAAGCTGTTTGGTGGCGGGATGCCTGCTTATGGTACTTCGCAAAATATTCCCGAAAGCCAATCCCGCAGCAATATGAAGCTCCACGGTATCCCAACGGAAGAAAAAAAGCCGATTAAATACCCCAAGCTGTAATCACCAGGCTTCGCTGCCCTCCGTGGTTACGGTGCTCACATAAATAAATGCCCTGCCACGTCCCGAAGGCCGGCCGCCCGTTGTGTACCGGTACCAGTACCGAACTGCCCAGCATAGCGGCCTTCAGGTGAGCCGGCATATCATCGGGGCCTTCGTCATCATGCCTGTAATCAGGATCGTTCTCGGGCACTGCTTTGTTAAAATACATTTCAAAGTCCTGCCTCACGGTAGGGTCGGCATTTTCATTGATGGTTAACGATGCTGATGTATGCCGGATAAATACCTGCAGCATCCCGGTGTTTATTTCGGCCAGTTGGGGCAGCGCTTGCAATACTTCTGTAGTGATGAGGTGAAAGCCTCTTTTTCTTTCTCTTAACAGCAACGCCTGTTGAAATATCTTCATGATTATTTTCTATTAACAGGTAACATATATAACACCCCTGGTGTTTTCACACTAAATTAAACAACAACGGGCAACAGCGTATATGCTATTGCCCGTTGCTATAAATATCTAATAGATGCGTTAGTCGCCGGATTTTCCGGTTACTAACCAAGTGTAAGCAGAGCCTTCCTTGGTGATTCCCCAGTAATCAAATGTTCCTTCGGCACGGTCACCGGC
>JBDSIC010000005.1:0-12200 GCA_039918195.1 Mucilaginibacter sp. | reverse complement strand
ATCTGTAATATCATTTAAATATGCCGCGCTTGATTATGGCCCGGCCTCCAGAAAAGAGTACGCCTACATCCTTGAAAATTTTGATGAACACTGGAATTACGTAGGTAGTGATAACCAGGCCACCTATACCCGCCTGCCCCCGGGAAACTATGTTTTTGTGGTACGTTACAAAAACAATGCAGGGCAATGGTCGCCTAACATGCTGCGGTTAAAAATTACGGTAGTGCCGCCTTTTTGGTTAACATGGTGGTTTAAAACGCTGTGCGTTATTTTGGCCGCCGGGGCTGTGTATGTAGTTTACCTGTTAAGGGTACGCACCATTGAAAAACAAAAACGTGTACTTGAGGAGCAGGTAAAAGACCGTACGGCCAAGGTAGTGCAACAGTCGGAGCAGTTAACATCCGTAAACGAAGAATTGCAGACGCAAGCCGAGGAACTGCATACGGTAAACAGGGAATTGCAGGCACAATCGGAAGAGGTACAGGCACAGTCGGAGGAATTGCAGGCGCAGTCGGAAGAGTTACAAACACAGTCAGAGGAACTCCAGCTACAGGCGGAAGCACTAAAGGACCGTACCTATGAATTAGAAGACCTTAACCAAAAACTGCTTGAGCAGAAAGACCACGAACAGGAAGCCCGGCTTGAGGCTGAAAAAGCGAACCAGGCAAAGAGTGTTTTTTTGGCTACCATGAGCCACGAGATACGCACCCCTATGAACGGGGTTATTGGCATGTCATCGTTACTGGCCGAAACTGAATTGAACACCGAGCAGCAGGAATACAATGATACCATAATGGTTTGCGGCGAGAATTTGGTAAGCGTGATAAATGACATCCTCGATTTCTCGAAGATAGAATCAGGTTCGATGGATATTGAGCATGAAGATTTCGACCTGCGCCGGTGCATAGAGGATGTGATGGACCTGTTTGCTAAAAAGGTAACAGAAAAGGGCATTGAGCTGGTTTACGAGATAGATTATGATGTGCCTTCGCAAATAGTTGGCGACAGCCTGCGCTTGCGCCAGGTACTTATTAACCTGGTTAATAATGCCATTAAATTTACGCACCGCGGCGAGATCTTCTTAAAAGTGTATATGGTATCGCCGGGCGATGATGACATAACACTTGGTTTTAAAGTGATTGATACCGGCATAGGCATTACCGAAGATAAGCTGGACATGCTGTTTAAGGCTTTCTCGCAGGTCGACTCGTCTATTACACGCAAATACGGCGGCACAGGTTTAGGCCTTGTTATAAGCGAGCGCCTTGTTCATTTAATGGGCGGCGAAATAAATGTAGAAAGCAAATTTGGTGAGGGTTCGTCGTTCAACTTTACCATTAAAAGTGCGGTAAGTAAGGGCGAAAAATTAACCCCGCCTACCACTGATATAAAAGGTTTGAAGGGCAAACGCGTATTAATAGTGGATGATAACCAGACCAACCTGCGGATATTGCAATTGCAGCTGGAACAATGGAAACTTGTACCCGTACCGGTAACCTCCGCTACAGAAGCTTTGCACATGCTTAATGATACTACCATTGTACCATATGATTTAGTTATTACTGATATGCAAATGCCCGATATGGATGGTGTAGACCTTGCCCGGGGTATAAAAAAACTAAAAAGCCCCCCTCCTGTCATCATGCTAAGCTCAATAGGTGATGAAACCAAAAAGAAATATGCCGACTTGTTTTCGTCTATTTTGGTTAAACCGGTTAAACAGCAGCACCTGCGCACAAGCATACTTACGGTAATGGTGCTAAAAAAAGACGTGGTCCTGCCCGAGGCAAAACCATTAAGGGTTTTACCGGCAGATTTCGCGGCAAAACACGAGCTTACTATATTGGTAGCCGAAGACAATACCATTAACCAACGCCTTATAGAGCGTATACTGCATAAATTGGGTTATCTTCCGCAAATTGTAGCTACCGGCGTGGAGGTTTTAGAAAAACTTGAAAAAGAATTTTTTGATGTTATCTTAATGGATGTGCAGATGCCTGAAATGGACGGGCTGGAAGCTACCGAACGTGTACGCGCCAAATCCGGCCCGCAACCCTACATTATCGCCATGACGGCAAATGCCATGGTAAAGGACCGTGAAGATTGCTACCGGGTTGGCATGAACGATTATATAGCTAAACCTTTTAATGTTGAAGAGTTACTGACCATGCTTACAAGAGCCGGTACAGCGAAAGAAAAGCATTAAACGATACAAAAAAGCGATGTTAGTTATTGCCCTTGCTTAGTATCACGCTGTATTGGTCCGCATCTAAAACATCCTGGTAAAATTCAACCAGTTGCGGGTAGGTGTCTTTACTGTAAATGCCCTCAATTAACTGTATGCTGCGTTTATAAATTAACCGGTTATCTTTCAGCGTAACAGTAGCAGTATATTTTGCAAAAGGTTTATCTACAGACACATTAAGCGGCATCTTTTCGGTTTTGTAACCTGCCGGGATATTGTAAACAATTTCGTCCTCATCAGTATAGCCCCGGTTTATAAAAACCATGTTCTTCCGGTTTTTAACTTCACGCAGCGGCGCGCTGCGCCGGTTTACAATATTTGGCAAAAAATAAAGCTTACCATTATTAACCGAAGCGTAATCATAGGCATTAAAGGTTATCTGCTCCTTTGTAATAGGCTGCAACCCTTTATCCTGCACCAACTCAAGCTTCTCAATCTCCAGGTTGTTTATCGGGTATATTTTTTTGTATTCCTTAATACGTTCAGCGGGGAGTTCTCTTACTATCGCTTCCCTGTTATCATATTGGGTGCCCTTATAGGTGGTTTGAATAGTCCCTTTCAATAGCCCTTCGGCATCTATATCAAGGGTGGCGGTACGTTGCTGCAGGTTATCAGCGGTAATATATTTGGGTGTGTGTAATAATTTGCCACCCTGCGCAGTACAGGCCAGCACAATACGGTCGTCGGTAAAATCGCCCATAAAGCCAAAAGGGGCTTTTTGATCAGTACATTCCAAAAAAGTGGTGTCATTTTTAAACGGAAGGCACAAAATAATATGGTTTCCTTGCGACATGCTTGCAAAATCGGGGTCCAAGCTTATTTTCTCGCTACCGGCCTCAACTACACAGTAATATGATTCGATATCGGCTGCTTTTAACAAAGCCTGGGTATAGTTAACCAATGCCTTGCAATCTCCATAGTTCAACCTGTCAACATCAGCTGCGGGGTAAGGGCGATATCCGCCAATGCCAACCTGTACACTTATATACCGCGTTTTTTGCTGCATATACTCATATATCTTTTTAGCTTTCAGCTTAGGGTCTGTAACAGCTGCTGTTATATTTTTTATATAAGCAACAGTTACCGGATCAATAGTGCCCTGCCCGGTCAACAGTTTATCATACACCCACTTCCCCATCTCGTTCCAATTGCTAAACGCCCCGCTAATATTTTGATATTTAAAATTTACCGGCGCAATTTTAACCATTGGCAGAAAGTTATCGTCCGGCGGGCTGTAAGGCTCGTACCTAATTGCTTTTAAATTGTTTATCTCCCATTTGTATGTTACTAATTTATCCGTATTGGTGCCTGTTACCACTTTCGACGGGAGGTTTAACTCTTTATAACGAATAGTAAATGCCGGTATACAACTAAATGTGTAAACGCTTTTCTCAATGGCAATACCTGTTTGCTTTGCCGGTACCCAATCATTAATATTCATGGTTTGATTTGTCCGTATATCATACTCATACGCTATCGTATAAGGATACTTTACAGCTGCAGGGCTAAAAAACTTTACACGGGTATCTTCAAATAACGAAAAATCGTTGCCTGCATAATAATCTCCGAAGCTTTTTTCGGAGAACTTACCCACAGGCCAACCCGCTTCATCATAAACAATGCCTTTTACCGCCCTTACCGATGTTATTTTATCATACCAAATAAAAACCCTGGCTGCCTTCTCACCACTTTCGTTTAAAATAGTTACGGCTCGTTTTATGTGATAATTGGAGTAATCAAAGTTTTTAATTTCGCATGTCACTTCGTCTTCCCGCACCACCGCGCTAGCATAAGGTAAAAGCTCTTTAGGGATTAGGGATACGTCATATTTCTGCTGTGCGGTAACTCTTAAACACAGCAGTATAAAATAAACAGCGATAAAATATTTCATTAATTCTTCTTAAAAACAAGGTCTACCTTTTCAGATAGAATGATCTGGTTGTAGAGCTCCTTTAAATATGGATACTCTTGCGTTGAGTAGATCGCCTTGCTAAATATAATTGCGTGCGAAAAAACAAAGCTGTTGGCCTGTGCATCAAATGAAGTAACAAACTTACCACCATTAAACGGCAATGCAATATTTATATTCTTCGGCGGATTTTCAACTGTATATTTTGGGGGCAAATGAATTGTTAAGGTAACCCTTTCTGTCGATGGCATCCCCCAGTCCACAGGGTAACTGCGCTCGGCAAGTTTAAATGGGTTTACCGTAATACGATTAAATAAAAAGGGGTTAAAAGTCAGCCTTGTGGCATCAAGGTTATCATAAGTATCTATTTCAACCTCATAGGTTTCAGTTAACGGACTATCAAGGCTATCCAAATTGGCAATATTAGCGCTTATGACTTTTAAACGGGGGCGCTTTTCATCAAAGTCTTCTATATATTCCTCTTTTGAGTTGAATTTTTTAATATCCTTACGTTTCAGGTATGCATCGTAACCAAACAAATAGTTTATAATGGTGCCTTTTAGTTTACCGTTATCAGTTAAAGTAAAATTAAGTGCTGATGTACTCGCCTCGCTCTGCCTGTTAACGTCTACCCAATAGGATGGCTTATTTAGGCTTATTACGCGTCCCTCGTCATTTAAACACCGTATGGGCAATAAACCAAATGACAATAATGGGTCGGTAGCATCAAGCAGGTAAATTCTACCGCCAATATCAGTTTTAACAATTACATAGTTAAATTCATCAAGTACAGGGCTTAATTTACTTACAATGCCATTGTCGCGTGTTGATACCAATACGGCATCGGCATTTACGCCGGCCGCGGTTAAGGCGGCAACCAAGCCCAGGTTTATATCGGCCACATTGCCCGTATGCTTATCAAATGCCTTGCGGATACCATCCCATGATCCCCTGGAGATAAACTCATTCCACTTTATATTTTTTTGGACATAGTTATAAGCAATTTTTGCCCTTTCAAGCGTATCTGTTTTACCTGCCAGTAAAGGCATTAACTTATCTTTAAAAATATCTTTCTTTTTTACCTGGTCGCCAAAATAATAGGCGGTTTTTAATTCCAGATCAACATCCTTCCACTCCTTTGTAAGTTTTGCCGTACCGCCGGTTTGCATATTGTAATACTCGGACAATTCGAACTAGATGCCTGACATAAAGTTACGCGGCGATGTCATGTGGTCCTCCTCAACAAAGGCCGGTATATCTTTCATAGCAAATTTCAGCGCAGAGCAATCGCTTTTCGTTCCATAGTATGAAAAACATTCTCTTTCCAGTGTGGGCTTATATTCTTTACTTTCTAACAGTTTTAAAGCTCCCCGTAAAACGATATTGTAGGTATATATGCCCGGAATTTGAGCCTGGTAATACGAAAACACCTTAGGAATATCCGACTGGAACATCCAGGTACGAAACTCTTGCCTAAAGGGTGATGAAATACGGTATTTGTACTCGATAATACAGCCGTCGCGCAAGTTTGGCATGGCAAACTTTACTGTACTTTTATATTTATGGTCTTTAGTGGTAAAAATGTTCTTCTCATCCAAAGCCGTTTTTTGAATATTTCCCTGGTCGTCTTTGTAAAAGGTTACTCCTGATATATCGTCAATCTTTTCAAAAGAGTCGTCGGCACTACGCAATGGTATCTCTATATTCCCTTGTTTAAAGCCCTTGGCATCAAAAATTTTAATTTTTACGTGGTATTCAAATACAATTGGTAAACCATCCTGGGTGCTTACAAAAGCGTTCCCGAATTCATTTAAAACTACCGCATGCGCCGAGGTGTCATTTTTGTAGGATTTAAGGTCCATATCTTCCAGTTTAAAAGCACCAAAGCTAAAATCCTGGGCAAAAACCGTGCATGTGCAAGAAAAGGATATAGTTAAGAGTAGTAAAATTTTATTCATATATATGAAAGGGTTAAAAATTTGTATTGATGCACTCCAATAAACATTTAGCCAGCAGTAATTCCGGCATCATTCCCAGTTACCTACATTGCCGAACCTGATATTGCGTCCCTTGTCATGCACTACACGAGGCGGTAATACCCCAAATTCAAATGCAGGATCAGTTGCATCGGCCATGTAAACTTTACCATCTATGTAAACTTTCGCTACTATATAATTAAAGTCGTTCAGGCTTGGCAGCTCTGTATTAATCGCGCCATTTTCACGCGTTGAGGTAATAACGGCTTCGGCCTTTATACCGGCAGCATTTAATGCCGATATTAATGCCAGGTTTATATCTGCTACGTTCCCGCTATGCCGGTCAAACGACTTTTTTATTCCATCAGGACTAAATATGCCGTAATAGCCATTCCATTTAAAAACGTGTTGAATGTATTGATACACTGCTTTGGCTTTATCAAGGTCAGTTGCTTTACCTGCTATAATATTTTTAATTGCACTTTTAAATGGGCTTTTACCTTTTAGTTGCTGCCCCAAATCATCATGCATCATCAGGTACTCGTCAAACTTCTCCCAGTTTTTACCTATACTTACTGATACGCCATAGTTTCGGTCGGTAAAATTTGGCACAGATATCATATCTGTGAGTTGAAAATATATGGCTGACCTGTAGTCCTTTAGAGATATTACACCAGGTACTGTAGCCAGCGCAGGTATGTCTGTGATAGCGTACACCGTATTTATACAGTCCGTAGCAAGTCCATTAAAATAGTAACATTTTTTATCAATCTGTGATTTGGTTGCATTCAGTTTCAAATTTCCTTTCATGGTAACTTCATACCCAAAAAACTGAGGTATGATCACATTATAAACTGATGTTAATTTTGGTATATCCGATTGAAATTCCCAAGTTCTGAAGTTAACAATATAAGGACTTTCCAAAATATATTTATATTCAATGATACAGCCTTTAGTTAGTTCGGGCAATGTAAATGTTACAACGGAATGGTGGTCATCTAACCTGGTAGTTTTCACCTGGGCATCGGTGAGTTGTATGCTCTTTACAGCGCCATCAGCCGTTTTGTAAAAAGTTTTCCCTGTTACTTCTCTTATTTTTTCATAACTGGCACGATCGCGATTATATAAGGGTATTTCAACAACCCCCTTTTTTAAGCCCGCTTCATCAAATATTTTTATTCTGGCATGATACTCAAACTGGATTGGCGGGTTAGCAGTATTGCTTACAAAAAAAGCTTTACCATATTCGTTTAGCATAAGTGCATGAACTGACGCATCTGATGCTGGCCTTTCCAACTCGGGTATATTAAGTACGCCAAATGGAAAATCGGAAGAAAATGTGTTAGAGCTAAAAGCTGTATTGCTTTGATAGGTAACATCCTGTGGTTGTGGCTGTGCTATTGCTACTGTACTGCAAAATACTATTATCAATAAGTTTAGGATTCTTTTCATAATTAAATGGTTTTTGGTGAGTTGAAAATATAACAATCCCCGCATATACACAAATAAAGTTTATTGTACTGAAAGTTTTTTAGACCTTTGCCACACTGTAAATATTGTATGAAACTTATTCTAAAACGCCCGCTTGCATTTTTCGACCTTGAAACCACAGGCACTAATATTGGTATTGACCGTATATTGGAAATAGCTGTAATTAAGCTTAACCCCGACGGTACCGACGAAGCAAAAACATGGCGTGTAAACCCCGGCATGCCTATCCCGCTGGAATCGTCGCTGGTGCATGGCATATATGCTGAGCATATTGCCGACGAGCCCTTATTTAACGCACTGGGACAGGATATTGCCGACTTTATAGGCGATTGCGACCTGGCAGGTTATAACTCGAACAAGTTTGATATACCCATGCTGATGGAAGAGTTTTTACGTGCCGGAACTGCTTTTGAGCTTGATAACCGCCACTTTGTTGATGTGCAGAATATTTTTCACCAAATGGAGCAGCGCACACTAAAAGCAGCGTACCAGTTTTATTGCCAAAAAGATATTATTAACGCGCACAGCGCCGAAGCGGATACCCGCGCCACCATGGAAGTACTGCTTGCCCAAATTGAGCGCTACGAAAACATGGAGTGGATTGATAAAAAAGGCGTTAAAAGCGTACCGGTAGTTGGCGACGTAGAAGCGTTGCACAAATTTACCAACCTGAGTAAGCCTGTTGATTTTGCGGGCCGCCTGGTGTATAATGATGCCGGCGAAGAAACCATTAACTTTGGCAAGCATAAAGGCAAGCGTGTTGAAGATGTGTTTAATGCCGAGCCCAGCTACTACTCGTGGATGATGCAGGGGGATTTCCCGCTGTATACCAAGCGCAAACTGGAAGAGATATATACCCGCTGGAACGCCAGGAAAGTTGCTGAAAGGCAGGCAAAACAGGCCTTACCAAAACCACAGCAACCCGCTGCCGAAGGGATTAAGGCCACCGATGCCATAAAGAGGGATTATCCAAAACCGAATACGCAGCAGCCTTTTAAAAAGAAGGAAGAGCCCGCGGTGCCTGTTAACGAGGATATGCTGAAATTGTTGGCTGATAAGTTTAAGAAGGGTTTATAGGTTTGAAACAGTTTTTATACCCTTCAAATGTCATATCAAATGTTATCTTTTACGTATTGGGTGCCCGTTAACTATTGCAGGCTTCCATTTCGGTGAATTTTTCAGCTTCTGAAGCGCTATCGTATCCAACTCCGGCGACAAGCCACGCAGAATTTTAATATCGCTCAATGTACCATCTTTCTCTACAATAAAACTGAACAGTACTTTGCTGTTTATTAACTTCTTTTGGGCAGCGGTTGGCGCTACGTATGTTGTTTCGGGTTTGGCTGCGGGTGAATGAACAGTTGTATCTGTTTGGGCTTTTGTTAAGTTAGGGATTACAATAAACAGTATAGTAACGATGGTTATTCTCATGAACCTAATATATATAAGTTTATTTATCAATAATCCCTAACCATCAGCCCATCGGCAAACTCGCGCAGGTAATGTTTATGTTCGTCACCTAAACTTATCGCATCCAGTGCTTTAAACGCCTTTTCGGCATAAGCGTTCATGGTATTTTCGGCGTGCTGCCTTACCTGCAAATTATTGTATATGGTGGTTACGGCCGCAACCTTTTCGGTTGCATTAAAGTTTTTAGCCGCTATCCATTTAGCCAGTTGTGTACTCTCTTTTTCTTGTGCCAGCTCGGTAGCTTTTATCAGCAAAAAGGTTTTTTTGTTGGAGATGATATCCCCACCTACCTGTTTGCCAAATTTTTCGGGGTCGCCGTAAACGTCCAGTATATCATCCTGAAGTTGAAAGGCTATACCTAAGTTAACGCCGAACCGGTACAGGTTTTCGGCATTTTCAGCATCAGCACCACCTATCAGCGCGCCTATTTTCAGGGCGCCGCCAAGCAGCACGGCTGTTTTAAGGCGTATCATATCCAAATACTCGTCAATGGTTACCGTATCATCCTGCTCAAAGTTCATGTCGAACTGCTGGCCCTCGCATACGCCCTGTGCGGTTTCGTTAAAAACGTTCATCACCGTGCGTAGTATACGGTCGTCAACCTGCATGATGAGTTTGTTTGCCTCCACCATCATCACATCGCCCGAAAGAATGGCTATGTTGGCGTTCCACTTCTCGTGTACCGTAGTTTTACCACGGCGCAGCGGGGCGTTATCCATAATATCATCATGCATCAGCGTGAAATTATGGAATACCTCTATAGCTAAAGCAGGTTTTACCGCAGCCTCCACGTTACCACCGAACATATCACAGGCCATCAGCACCAGCGCAGGGCGCAGGCGCTTACCGCCAATAGAAAGGATGTAGCTTATAGGTTCGTACAATTCCACAGGGCGAGGCGGATAGCTGAGCTTTCCTACTCCTTCAATAATAAGGGCCTGTAGTTCGTTGAGTTTCTTCATTTAATACCCGGCAAATATAATTACTCCTGCACTAATGAGAAATCTATTTGCTTTTTAGTAAGGTCAACCTGTTTAACGCGAATTTTAACTTCATCGCCCAACTGGTAAACTTTCTTTTTACGCTGACCGATAATGGCATAGTTCTTTTCGTCAAGCGTATAAAAATCATCGCTGATGTCGCGCAGGCGTATCATGCCCTCGCACTTATTCTCGATAATCTCTACGTACATACCCCACTCGGTAACACCCGAAATAATGCCGCTGAACACATTGCCAACCTGTTCTTTCAAGTATTCGGCCTGTTTGTATTTAACTGATGAACGTTCGGCATCGGCCGCTTTTTTCTCCATCTGCGAGCTATGTTCGCACAGCTTCTCGTAATGCTCGGCATTGGCCGATTGGCCGCCGTTAAGATAGTGGAACAGCAGCCTGTGTACCATAACATCCGGGTAACGGCGTATGGGCGAGGTAAAGTGGGTATAATGATCGAAAGCCAAACCGTAATGGCTGGTGCCTTTGGTGGTATAAATAGCTTTCGCCATGGAGCGTATGGCCAGTTGCGTTAACACGTTCTGTTCCTTTTTACCCTCCACATCGCTCATTAAATAGTTAAGCGACCTGGCCGTATCCTTACCGGATTTGGTGCTTATTTTATAGCCAAACCTTGCGGCAAAATGCGCAAAGCTGTTCAGTGAATCGGGTTTCGGCAGATCGTGTATGCGGTAAACAAAGGTGTAATTGTGTTTACCCTTACCCAGTTTGCTTACAAACTCTGCCACCTTGCGGTTGGCCAGCAGCATAAAGTCCTCAATTAGTTTATGGGCATCTTTACGTTCTTTTACATACACGCCAATTGGCTTGCCGCTTTCGTCCAGTTTAAATTTAACTTCTGTGGTTTCAAAGCTGATTGCGCCATTCTTAAATTTACGGTCGCGAAGTATGTGGGCCAGTTCGTTCAGCTTTAATATCTCTTCGCCATACTCCCCTCCTTCAGCTTCTATAATTTCCTGTACTTCCTCGTAAGTGAAACGCCTGTTAGAGTGTATCACCGTTTTGCCAAACCATTCGTTAACAATATGGGCTTTTTCGTCCAGCTCAAATACTGCCGCGAAACAAAGTTTATCTTCCTTTGGCCTTAGTGAACATAACCCGTTAGATAACCTTTCGGGCAGCATGGGTATCACCCTGTCAACAAGGTAAACCGACGTACCACGATCAAGCGCTTCCTTATCCAGCGCCGAATCAGGGATAATATAGTGCGCGACATCGGCTATATGCACGCCAACTTCGTAATTGCCATTATCAAGCTTTTTAAACGACAAGGC
The DNA here is from genome assembly GCA_039918195.1 of Mucilaginibacter sp. Classification (GTDB taxonomy): domain Bacteria; phylum Bacteroidota; class Bacteroidia; order Sphingobacteriales; family Sphingobacteriaceae; genus Mucilaginibacter. Next base: position 822 of record JBDSIC010000005.1, on the reverse strand, counting down.
ATCATCAAAATCTTTGGCATCAAAAGGGTCAATGGTAAAGGTAAGCACCTCTCGGAAATCACGGCGTTTAGCTATTTCCTCGTCGGTAATACGGTCAGATATTTGCTCAGCTTCAAATTCTACCTCTTTCGGAAATTCAAGCGGGAAACCGTATTCAGCCAGTATGGCGTTCATTTCGGTATCGTTCTCGCCCTGCTCGCCTAAAATATGCTTGATGCGGCCCACCGGGTTTTTAGCATCTACCGGCCAGTCCGTTATCTCGGCAATTGCTTTTATTCCGTTTTTGGCACCGTTTATATCGGCAAAGGGTATAAAAATATCGTGCATCATCTTCCGGTCGTCCGGGATAAAAAAGGCAAACCTGTCTGATAGTTTTACAATGCCGGTAAACTCCATTTTGCGGCGCTGCAATATTTCCATTACCTCGCCCTCTTTATGTTTGCCGGTTTTTTTGGCGTAAACATACACCTTTACACGGTCACCATGCAGCGCGGTACGCAGCTTGCGGGGGGCAACAAAAATATCTGTCTCGTCCGGGTCATCGGTAATAATAAAGGCCGAGCCATCCGCGGTCATATCTACCCTGCCCTCAATAAATGCCTTCAGTTCAACCACCTGGAATTTCCCCGGCGACACCTGCTTCAGCACGCTTTTTTTAGTTTCGTCCTTTAGTATCTCATACACAATATCCCTCGATTCGGGGTCGTGTACATTTAGTTTTGCAGCTACCTGCTTATAATTCAATGGCGTATTGCCGTTACGTTCAAATATATCAAGCACCAATTGAGTTAGCACTTGTTTTACGCCGTAGTTATCTTTTTT
>JBDSIC010000004.1:0-5378 GCA_039918195.1 Mucilaginibacter sp. | reverse complement strand
CTGATGTGGATGCATTCTGCACCGCGGCGGCAAATTTACCTGGCTGCCAGGCTATTACACGCGGGTCATTCCAGCCGCCTACGCAAATAACAGCGGGGTATTTTGTGCCGGCAACAACGTGCTGCATACCGTCCATTTCGTAAAGCGCCTTGCACTCCACGCTATCTTTTACAGTACCAAACTCGGGTATATTTACCGGGCCATTAGAACTGAATTCGAGGCGCATGGCATTGGCACAGCCAACATTACATATCGCGGCAGCGTACAGATCAGGTCGCTCGGTAATGGCACGGGTTATTAAGATGCCCCCGGCGCTGGTACCTGTACCGGCCAGTTTTGATGGTTTTGTATAGCCTTGTGCAATTAAATACTCCGCGCAGCTGTTAAAATCTTTCCAGGTGTTGGGTTTAGTGGTTTTATAACCTGCCTTATACCAAGCCTGGCCTTTTTCGCTGCCGCCCCTTACATGCGGTATGGCGATAACCGTCCCTTTTACTGCCAGGGCAAGTTCCACAACGTCAAAATACGGGCTCATGCTTGATCCATAGGCACCGTAACTATCCATTAAACAAACATTGTTACCATCCATTTTAATGCCGGCCTTGTGTATTATCGACAGTGGGATCATTACCCCATCGTGCCCTTTCACCTCCACCTCTTTAACTACCATGTTACGGTAAGCAGCAGGGTATACAGGCGCCTTGTTAAATATGCCAGGTGTAAACACTTCTGTGGTTACATCCACATCAAACTCGGTATAAGGCTTACTCCACGAGGTAATACCCACCGTGCAGGTGTTTGTTTTATTATTTAAACAGAAGGAATAAGCCGTACCGGTATAGGGCAGTTTCAATTCAGTGGTTTTCCCGCTAAGTACATTATATTTAAAAATATGGGTATTAATGCCATCGCTGTAATTCAGCAATACATAATCCTTGCAGTGTGTTATAGATTCAAGTGTTTGATCTTTCTTTTCGGCAGCTATTACTTTGGCTGTTTTCCAGTCGGGGTTTAAAAGGTCGGTTTGCAGCAATTTATAGTTCAGCGCGTCTTTATGCGAGATGGCAAAAACCTTATCACCAACAAACTCCATTCCGCGCACCAGTTCATCATCCAGCGCAGCTAAAACCTTCCACTGTATTTTGCCCGCATTTATCTGCGAAATTGGGGCATAATACATTTTCATTTCAGGCTGCACCGTGCTTTCCCCTGCAAAAACATAATTCTTGTTATCCTCTGTCAACGTAACGTACGGGTAAACGCTTTTATCAATGTGCAACTCGGGGTAACTCCCGTTACTAAAAAAATCAATATCAGCTTTGCTGTCGGCACCAACCACATGCAATTTGGTTTTGGGGTTTAAGCGGGCCTCAGGGTCGGCATTATTATCTGTTTTTATGGCTAAATAAAGTATCGCCTTATTATCAAATGTCCAGCCTAAAAGCCCTGCTGTGGGGTAAAGGTCATCCGGTAAAAACTGTTTGGTAGCAATATCCATTACCTTGATGTGCGGCACTTCTGCCCCCTGCTCCGAATAGCCAATGGCTATCCTTTTTGCATCGTAGCTGGGCGCATATTCGTCAATAGTTAAGGTTTTTCCTTTTATAAAAGTTAAGGGATCAAATAACAGTTGCTCAGGGCCATTCATACCTACGCGATAGTACAGCTTACCCACTTTTTCGCCGGGAATAGTTTTACGGTAAAATACTTTTCCTGCCTGGTATTTACGGCCGTTAATGCGGGCGGGCTGCAGCTTATCAAGCGCCTTCCACTCGGCAATCAGTTCATCCCGGCCGGATATGGTATTCAAAACCGAGTTGGTTAAATTTGCCTGCTGCTTAAACCACGATATTACCGTCGAATCTTTAAAATTCTCGAGCCATTGATACTGGTCGTGATAGGTGACGCCGAAATAGGTGTTGGTACTGTCAACCTGTTTGGTTGCCGGATATTTTATTTGTGCGAAAGAAGCTGCGGCACAAAGGCAGGCAGCAAAAACCAGGACGGTCTTTTTCATTGTGAGTTAATTTTTAAGGTCAGTAAATAAGTGAAGCTAAATATAACGAGAATTATTTATGTAGTTGATACACAATATCAAAATACATAAATAGCCTATACTTGTGTGTTATTATTAATGCAATATTTTAAACATTAATTCCTTCATCAGCTCACCTGCACCGAGCGTTGATTCCACCCCCTTGCTTTTTAGGTCGTACTCGCGCAGCAGGCCAATAACCTGCATTGTTTTGGCGTAGTTATACGTGCGGGCGGCGTGCTCATAATCCTTCAAAAAATATGGGTTCACGCCCAGTTCCTTTGCGGCCTGTGATTTGTCCTTAACGTAATGATACAGCAGTACCTTGCTGAAAAAGTTATTAAGGTTACCAAATACCAGCACAATGGGATTGGCCTTAGGGTTGGCTTCAAAGTAGTTAATTATTTGATTTGCTTTCAGCACATCCCTGCGCGTGAGGGCTGCCTGCAATTCAAATACGTTATACTCCTTGCTGATGCCTATGTTGTCTTGTACGTGTTTCAGGGTTATCTCCTGTCCCGGCTCAACATTCAGCATCAGTTTCTCCAGTTCGTTGGCTATTTTGGAAAGGTCGTTGCCCAGATACTCAGCCAGCATAGCGGTAGCCTGCTGGCTTATTTTATAGCCTTTTTCCTTAATAAAATCTTCTATCCAGCCGGGTATCTTGCTGTCATATAAGGCGGTTGATTCAAATACCAGCCCGTTTTTATCAATAGCCTTATAGGTTTTTTTACGCTTATCAAACTTGCCGTATTTGTAGCAAAAAACCAATATGGTACTCGGCAGCGGGTTTTCAAAATAGGCCAATACCGGGTTAATGCCCTTTTTATCGTCATCATCCCTGCCCCATTTCATTTCCTGCGCCTCTTTAACCAGCACTACCTGGTAATCGGCCATCATGGGGTAGCGTTTGGCAGCGTTAAGCACGGTCATTATATCACTGTCCTTACCGTAAAAAACCGTTTGGTTAAAGCCGCGTTCGGCTTCGGGCAATAGTTTATGCTCTACAAAATTGCTTACGAGGTCGATATAATAAGGCTCTTCGCCGTGCAGCAGGTACAGGGGTTTGTACTTGCGGTTCTTCAGGTCTTTTAGTATATCGGCAGCAGTCATCGTATGAAGTCAAAAGTAAAGATATTTTTCTGTTTTAGATATGAGATTTGAGACATGAGATCTGAGATTTTTCGCTTCATCGCAGTCGCTCGCCTCGGGGCGGGTGACCATTATTAAGCGGCGTCCCGCCGCAGAACGTTATGCCGGCCGGAGGCCGGGAAATAGTCGTCACTCGCCAGGAGGCGAGCGACTGCAATAACTCCAATTGGAGGGGGTTTGTATCGCATTGCAAATTGCACTGCCTTTAATGGGTGAGGCTTCTCGCCATACTGCTTTTTATTTTTACTTTTGAAAATGGACCTGCTGCAGCCGCTTGCTTTACCCCCCTATCCTTTTAAAATTACCGAAACCAACGGGCAGCTTACCTTATTTGACGAGTTACGAAAGAAAACCATAGTTATCACCCCCGAAGAATGGGTGCGGCAGCACTTTGTGCAATATCTTATCAATCAAAAGCAATACCCCAAAACATTGATGCGGCTGGAGGGCGGACTGTTGTTCAACGGTATGGCCAAACGCTCGGATATCGTGGTATTCAATTCATCTGGCCAAAAAATATTGATGGTGGAGTGTAAGGCACCGTCGGTTAACATTAACCAAAAGGTCTTCGACCAGATTGCACGTTACAACATGACCCATAAAATAGCCCTGCTTGCTGTAACTAACGGCTTAAAGCATTACTATTGCCGTATTGACCATGAAAAGGGTGAGTATACGTTTATAGAGGAATTGCCCGGTTACAGAGAAGTTACTGGGGGATAGTTACCAGGTTTTGTATCTTCTCAAACAGTTCGCCCGGCTTAAAGGGTTTTGATACATAATCGTTCATACCCGAATTAAATACCTTCTCCTTAATATCAAACAAAGCCGACGCGGTAAGCGCGATGATAGGTATGTTAGCCTTACGCGGATCGGGCAGTTTACGTATTTCCATAGCTGCCTCAAAGCCATTCATCACCGGCATTTGCAGGTCCATCAGCACCAGATCGAAGTTACCGTATTGCAGCAGCTGTATGGCGCGTTCGCCGTTCTCGGCAATGGTTGGCGTAATTTTCCATTTGGATAGCAGCTTTTTCATCAGCAGCACGTTCACCACGTTATCTTCGGCTATTAGTATCTGTAAACTGCTCAAATTGTCATTATACATCAGGTCGTTAACTTCAACCCTTTCAGGTATTACTTCGGTTGATACCGGGAACTCCATGCTAAACGAAAACTCCGACCCTACACCCACCTTACTGTTCACATTCATGTGCAGGTTTTGCAATTCTAACAAACGCTTAACAATAGCAAGGCCCAAACCTGTACCGCCGTACTGGCGTGTTGTGGTAACTGATTCCTGGGCGAAAGGCTCAAATATCATGGCCAAATTATTTTGCTCAATACCTATACCGGTATCCTTCACCGAGAATTTTACGGTGCTGGTGTTGTGCCTGTCGTCAAGGCAGGCCACTTTTACCCATATATTGCCCTGGTGTGTAAACTTTATAGCATTGCTTACCAGGTTAAAAATAATTTGTGTGATGCGTGTCGGGTCGCCAATCAGCACCTTAGTTTTTAGTTTAGGGTCTACATCAAGCGTAAACGTCAGTCCCTTTTCTTCAGATTTAATGATCAAACTTCCGCAAATACTCTGCATCAGTTCAACCAGGTTGAAGCGTATATTTTCAAACACTACTTTACCCGATTCTATCTTATTAAAATCGAGCACATCGTTAACAATCGCCAGCAAGTTGGTAGCCGAAAATTTCAATATATCCAGGTTTTCCTTTTGATCGGGCCGGGGCGCATTCATCAGCATCAGGTTGGTCATGCCGATAACGGCATTGAGCGGTGTCCGTATCTCGTGCGACATGGTGGAAAGGAATTCCGACTTGGCATGTGATGATTTCTCAGCTTTACCTATCGCTATTTCAAGTTTGGCATTTAGCTCTGTTTGCTCTTCACTGCTCTCTTTAAACTGGCGTATATTGGTAATGAAAGCGTTATAAAAATGCCTGTGCAGCAACACAATCAGTACAAAATTGGTTGTCAGTGTAATAATAAGGGTCGACTGGTCTAATCTCTCGGGCTTAAAATCAATAATATAATTTGTTTCGTATTGTAATACCAGGAATGCCAGTACCGGTATCAGGTTAGCCAACGAGTAAAACAAACCCCAGCTTTGCCCCAGCATATAAAACGAAAATACAATAACCAGTATAATAGTTTGTATAGTAACTACGTTTAC
>JBDSIC010000003.1:0-4905 GCA_039918195.1 Mucilaginibacter sp. | reverse complement strand
CGCATCGTCTACATTAATATATTGCGCGAAGTCTACGGCAGTAGTGCCCTTCGGGCCACTCATCTTTTTTGTAGCGCATGATGCCATTGCTGCGGCACATAGCAGTATTAATACCTTTTTCATTATTTGTCAGTTAGTATAAATATTATAAAAAAATCCCGGTACACAACCGGGATTTACTTAAAACGCTTTGCTTAGCAGGATATTTTATCAACGCGCCTTCCGTGACGGCCGCCCTCAAATTCCGTATTAAAAAACACATCCACAATTTCCCTGGCCTCTTTTACCGTTACATGCCTTGCGGGGATGCATAATATATTGGCGTTGTTGTGGCTGCGGGCGGGTACGGCAACCTCGGGTTTCCAGCAAATTGCCGCACGTATGTTCTGGTGTTTATTGGCCGTAATAGCCATGCCATTTGCAGTGCCGCATATCAATATTCCATAATCAGCCTCGCCGTTTTCAACAGCTAAAGCAACAGGGTGCGCAACATCAGGATAGTCGGCCGCCTCGGTTGAGTACGTGCCGTAGTCTTTTACTTCTATACCTTCAATACCTTCCAGTAAAACTTCCTTCAGTTCAAATCCGGCATGGTCGGCACCGATAGCAATTTTCAGCCCTTGTTTCATGGTACTAAATTATTAATAATTATGTAAGGTATACGTAACGTTTTTATTGTGCATGGCCTATCAGCTCGTCGCGTTCTTTTTTCAGTTTGCGTTTTTCAACCGCGCCGGCCACAACTATGCCCACCTCGTATAATACAAACAGCGGGATGGATACTACTGTCATGGTCAGCATATCCGGTGTTGGTGTAATAACGGCTGCAATAACCAATATGGCAACAACAGCATAACGCCTGCCTGCCCGCATAACTTTTGAAGTTAAAACACCCAGGTTTGATAAGATATAAACCAGAATAGGCAGCTGGAACACTATCCCGGAGGCCAGCGTAAGCGTGGCCACGGATGACAGATATGAGTCTATTGTAAAAGTATTTTCGATGATCTTGCTTACTTGGTAACCCGCTAAAAAAGACACCGACAACGGGGTTACTACATAATAGCCAAATAATATCCCCAGTATAAACAACGCCGATGCATAAAAAACAAAGCCACTGGCAGATTTGCGCTCATTATCCAGTAACGCAGGGCGCACAAAGCGCCATATTTCAAAAAGCAGGTAAGGTATACCCATGGTAATACCCGCTATTAAACACGAATTAATAGTAAGCGTAAACTGGCCGGCCATTTCGGTATTAATAATTTTACCCGGAATTGAATGGATACATAACCCCGGCCTGCCCAGCATATCGCCTACTTTACAGAGCATGCGGTAGGTGAAAAAGTCAGGCCTCATCGGCCCCATTATGATGGTATCAAAAACAAAATCGTAAAAATAAAATGCCAATATGGTAAATACCAGTATAGCGATAGATGCCCTTATCAGGTGCCACCTTAGTGCTTCAAGATGGTCGAAAAAAGACATTTCGGCTTCCATTGTTTTGCCTTTATCCTTTATGGCCTTAATAAGTTTGTTATCCTCTGTATCGCTCATGTTCAAATAAAAAAACCCCTGCTTAAATGCAGCAAGGGTATCTACGTTTTATTTAGTTAAAACAGTTTCTAATTATCATCAAATTCAAAGGTTTCCATAAATTTGGTGGTGAAGTTACCCGCCCGGAAATTTGGGTCCTGCAATAATTTCAGGTGGAAAGGGATAGTGGTTTTTACACCTTCTATCACAAATTCGCTTAGCGCGCGCTCCATAGTGCTCAGGGCCTCGTCGCGTGTTTGCGCCACGCAAATTACTTTGGCAATCATCGAATCGTAATTAGGCGGAATGGTATAACCCGAATACACATGCGTATCTACGCGTACCCCGTGGCCGCCCGGCGAGTGGAAGTTTGTTATTTTACCCGGTGACGGCCTGAAGTTGTTAAAAGGATCTTCAGCATTTATACGGCACTCAATGGCGTGCATGGTTGGCTCGTAGTTCTTTCCCGAAATAGGGATACCCGAAGCCACCTTTATCTGCTCTTTTATCAGGTCGAAGTTGATCACCTCTTCGGTAACCGGGTGTTCTACCTGTATACGGGTGTTCATTTCCATAAAGTAGAAATTCCGGTTTTTGTCAACCAAAAACTCTATGGTACCGGCACCTTCATATCTAACGGCTTTTGCACCTTTAACGGCGGCATCACCCATTTTTTTACGCAGTTTAGGCGTCATAAATGGTGACGGCGCTTCTTCAACCAGTTTTTGGTGGCGGCGCTGTATCGAACAATCCCTTTCGCTCAGGTGCGATACTTTGCCATATTGGTCGCCCACGATCTGTATTTCGATGTGGCGCGGGTCTTCAACAAATTTCTCCAGGTACATGCCATCGTTACCAAAGGCAGCACCCGATTCGGCACGTGCCGAATCCCAGGCATTCTCAAACTCTTCGTCTTTCCAAACTACCCGCATACCACGGCCACCGCCACCGGCAGTCGCCTTCAATATAATTGGGTAGCCTATTTTTTTTGCTATCGCGATGCCTTCCTTCACACTCGACAATAAACCTTCCGAACCCGGAATAGTTGGCACGCCTGCCTTCTTCATGGTTTCTTTAGCCGATGCCTTATCGCCCATGGCGTTTATCTGGTCGGCAGTGGCGCCTATAAATTTAATTCCATAATCGGCACAAATAGCCGAAAACTTGGCGTTTTCAGACAGGAAACCATAACCCGGGTGTATCGCGTCGGCATTGGTCAGCTCGGCAGCCGAAATAATAGCATGAATATTTAAATACGAATCTTTACTGGGGGGTGGACCTATGCAAACAGCTTCGTCGGCAAAGCGCACATGCAGGCTGTCGCGGTCGGCAGTAGAATATACAGCTACGGTTTTAATGCCCATTTCCTTACAGGTACGTATAATACGCAAGGCAATTTCACCACGGTTAGCTATCAATATTTTTTTAAACATCTCAAATTTGAGTTAGAAGTTGATTGGGTTGACTATGTTGATTAAGTTAACTATTCACCCAATCAACAACTCACTTAATCAACCTTGCAGATTAATTAGGTTCAACCAAAAATAACGGCTGGTCATACTCAACCGGCGACGCATTATCAACCAGTATTTTAACGATACGCCCCGATACTTCTGATTCAATTTCATTGAAAAGTTTCATAGCCTCGATGATACAAACCACGTCGCCGGGTTTTATCTCGTCGCCAACATTTACAAACAATGGCTTTTCAGGACCTGCCGAGCGGTAGAATGTGCCGATCATTGGCGACCTTACGGTAATATAGTTTGACGTATCGGCAGGGGTCACGGTAGCGGGTGCCGCGTTAACCGGTTCGGCTACAGGTGCGGCAACCGGGGCAGCAGCAGCCACGGGGGCAGGTATGGTAGCGTTGACCACCGTTTGCTGACCGGTTTTTATCGTGATCTTAAAATCGTTCTGCTCAATTGAAACTTCGTTTACTCCGGCTTTGGATACAAAGCGAATGAGGTCCTGTATTTGTTTAATATCCATATCTGGTATTAATATATTTTTGGATAAAGGGTTATCTATGTTATTATTCACAATGCAGATGTGCAAATATGCAGATATGCAGGCAATTATTAATCAACAAATGATATTTAATAATGTGTTTTAAATGTACAAACGTTTGATTTGCTAATATGCCTCTCTGAACATCAGCATTTCTTCTTATTTGCACATCTGCATATTTGCACATTTGCACATCACTATCAATAGGCCCATTTTAAATAAACAGAACCCCAGGTAAACCCGCCGCCGAAAGCCGCAAGGATGATATTATCACCTTTTTGGAATTTATCTTCCCACTCCCACAAACATAAAGGGATGGTACCGTTGGTGGTATTACCATACCGCTCGATGTTGATCACCACCTTATCGGCACTTACACCTGTACGGCTTGCAGTGGCATCAATAATACGTTTGTTGGCCTGGTGCGGCACCAGCCAGGCAATATCGTCGGCGGTAAGGTTGTTGCGCTCCATCACTTCGGCGGCAACATCTGCCATATTGGTTACGGCAAATTTAAATACCGCCTTGCCTTCCTGGTAGGCAAAATGCTCGCGGGCATCAACAGTAGCATGGCTTGCGGGTTTTAATGATCCGCCTGCCTTTGGTGCAGGAACGGGATACCCGAGCCATCGCTTTTTAATATTGAATCTATCACACCGTTACCTTCGTAATTTGGCTCAAGCAGGGCAGCGCCGCAGCCATCGCCAAATATGATACAGGTAGCACGGTCGGTATAATCTATCATGGCCGACATTTTATCGGCACCAACCACTAAAACTTTTGTATGCTTGCCCGATTCAATGAACTGCGCGCCGGTGGTCAAACCAAAAATAAAACCTGAACAGGCAGCTTGCAGATCCCACCCCCAGGCATTTACCGCGCCTATTTTATTGGCGAATATGTTGGCTGTAGCCGGGAAAGGAAGATCGGGGGTAGTGGTACAAAAAATGATCAGGTCTATTTCTTCGGCACCTATGCCGCGCTTTCTAAGCAGTTCGTTTACCGCGGGCACGGCAAGGTCTGAGGTGGCAAGGCCTTCGCCTTTTAGTATCCTGCGCTCCTTGATACCGGTACGACTGGTTATCCACTCGTCATTAGTATCCACCATGGTTTCCAGCTCTTTGTTGGTTAAAATATACTCAGGTGCATAACCTCCAACAGCTGTAATAGCAGCATGAATTTTGCTCATTTTTAGTTTTTGTTAATGAAATGCTTGCTTTATTTTTTCAATAAGGTTGCTTTCAACCATATTTTTAGATAGCAGAACCATATTCTTTATGGCTTCGGGATTGGATATACCGTGCCCAACTACTACCGGGGCATTCAGGCCCAGTATAGGGCTGCCTCCGTATTGTTCAT
>JBDSIC010000002.1:0-3431 GCA_039918195.1 Mucilaginibacter sp. | reverse complement strand
GCGGCTTGTTGTTCTGCACATCGGGCATTAGTTCTTCAATACCCGGTATGTTTTGCTTAACCAAAAAGTTTTTTAACTGTACAGCCGTTTTAGTAAGCGAATCCAAATTATCGCCCATAAGTTCAATGCTGATGTCTTTTTGTGTTGGCGGACCGCCACCTTCCTGTGCTACGGTTACCTGCGCGCCGGGTACAATGCCTTTAACGGCTTCGCGTACGTTACGCATGACCAGTTTGGTATCTTTACCATTCCGTTTGCCAAACTCAACAAAAGCCACAGTTACCTTACCCTTGTTAGGATAATCTCCCTGGTCTTCGTCGGTAGGGTCGGTTACGCTTACGGTTACGTTTGATATGATAGACGAAACAATGTCCTTATCAGGTTCTACCGTTTTGGCTACAATGGTTTCCAGTTTACGGGTCACCTTATCGGTATATTCCTGGTCGGTACCGGTTGGCAGGGTAACGTATACATATACAAAGTTAGGGTCGGCTTCGGGGAAGAACTCCACTTTTGGCGCCCTGGCCATCATAAACAAAATACTGAAAATAAACAACGCTATCACACCAAACAATATCTGCCATGGCCTGCTTACCGCTTTTTCAATAAGACGCGCGTACCAATTTTGAAATCTCGGCCAGCCGTTCTTTTGAAATTTATCAATGATCTTAACCAATACAAAATGGTTAAGCAGGTAAAGTGCCAGTGCAAGCACTAAAAAGTTACCTATACCAACATTGATCAAATAGCCGATAATTATTACGCCTATAAACCAAAGGGTAACACGTTTGGTGGCTTTATCAAACTTAGGATGGTCATGCTCACCTTCTATATGCGGCTTCATAAAATCAACCGCGAAAACCGGGTTAATGATATAAGCCACCACCAACGATGCCAGCAAAGTGATGATCAGCGTAATAGGCAGGAAAAACATAAAGTGCCCTATCAAACTATTCCAGAACGCGAGTGGTATAAACGGTGCAAGCGTGGTCATGGTGCCCGAAAATACCGGCAGGAAAACCTCGCCGGCAGCCATTTTAGCAGCTTTGGCAATAGGTACCTTTCCGTTATCAAAAATACGGTGCGTATTCTCTATCACCACAATAGCGTCATCCACCACTATGCCCAGTGCCAGCAGGAACGAGAACAGTACGATCATGTTCAGCGTAAAGCCAATGGCCGGCATGAACAAAAAGGCGATAAAGCAGGATAGCGGCACTGATAACGCCACAAAAATAGCGTTGGTGGTACCCATAAAAAACATCAGGATAACCGTTACCAGCACAAAGCCGATAATGATAGTGTTCACCAAATCATTAATAGTAACACGGGTTTTATCACTTTGATCGCCTGTTACGGTAATATTCAACCCTTTGGGGAATTCTGTTTTTTGCTTTTGAACTATCAGTGCATTTATTTTATCTGATGCTTCTATCAGGTTTTCGCCTGCACGCTTACTTACATTCAGGGTAATTACATTTTTAAAAGCCTTTTGATCGTTAGTTTTTAAACGCGCGTAGCTTTCCTGTACGGCAAAGCCGTCCTTCACCTCGGCAATATCACGCAGGTAAACACCCTGCCCGGTAGGGCCACGGATAACCATTGCGGCAACCTCTTCGGCATTTTTGAAATCCTGCCTTATGTCAACACTGCGGCGCACGCCATCCAACTTAATGGTACCGGCCGAGCCGATAACGTTTTCGCTACCTACAGCTGTTAGGATATCCTGGTAGCTTATTTGCGCTGCAGACATTTTGTTAACATCAACGTTGATCTCTATTTCGGGCTTTAAAGCGCCGATCTCGTCAACCTTTGATATTTCTTTGTAGCTCTCTATTTCATCCTTCAGGTTATCTGCGTACTCTTTCAGCTGTTTCAGGTCGTAATTACCTGATAAGTTGACGTACAGGATAGGCAGGTCGGCAACGTTAATGTCTGACACTGCCGACTCCTTCAGGTTGTTATCGTTCTGGGGCAGATCGGGCTTGGCCTTGTCAACCGCTTCTTTCACATCCTGTTTAGCTTCCCGGATATCAATATCTGCTTTAAACTCGCAGGTTATAACCGATACGTTAGGTAACGAATTTGACGTTACCTTTTTAAGCCCTTTCAGTGATTTTAGTTTTTTCTCTATCTGCCGGGTTACCAGCAGTTCTATATTCTCGGGTGACTGGCCAACGTAGGGTGTACTTACAAACACCTTAGACTGGGCAATATCCGGGAAATTCTCTTTAGGCAGGGTAATATAACTTACCAGCCCCAGTAATGATATGATAATAACCAGCGCATAAACCGCCGTTTTATTATCTATGGCCCAACTGGACGGGCCAAATTGTTTTTCAGAATCTTTCATATAAACAGATCAGTTTAATTGTGATTAATTAATGCCCTGTAAAATTTTTACTTTATCGCCTTCTTCAATATCTCCAGCACCATCAACAATAAGTTGATCGCCGGCGGTAAGGCCCGAAAGTATTTCGGCACGGCCACCGGATACGTTACCCGATTTAATGACCTTTTTATGGGCAGCGCCGTTTACGTAGATAAATACGTAATCGCCGGTCTCTGATTTTTGGATGGCCTTTACAGGTATAGCTAAAGCATCAGCCTTGGTATAATCGGCAATTCTAAGTACGGCTGTCATATTGGGGCGCAAGTTCTTGCGTGTCGGTAATTTAACTTCGATAGGGAAACTACGTGACACCGGGTCGATAGCTTTACCGGAGAAACTTACGTTGGTAATAACTGAATCCTGGGCATCAGGTATCAATATTTTAACCTTGTTGCCCGTGGCTACAGAGCCGGCGTATGACTCCGGCACATTTGCTTTAACTTTCAACACAGCATCATTAACAACGTGTATACCTGTTTGGCCCGGGCTTGCTGCCTGGCCTAACTTAAGGTCCATTTGGTCAACAGTACCGTTAATAGGTGATTTTATGCGGTATTGATCGGCCTGCCTGCGTAATGCCGAAAGTTGCTTTTCGTTTGCCTGTAAGGTAGTTTGCGCTTGTAAAAACTGCACTTCCGTACCAATTTGTTGATCCCAAAGATTTTTTTGGCGTTGAAACAAGCTACGCGCAAGGCTAACCTGTGCTTCAGCCTGTCCAATTTGCTGGGCCAGTACACTGTTATCAAGCTGCACTAAAGTTTGCCCCCTGCTTACATGCTGACCGGCTCTTACATATATATTGGTAATTACCCCCGGTGCCTGCGGATAAGCGATAACATTGTCTTCGGCATCAATTTTACCCTGTATCTCTACGTAGTTGCTGAACTGGCCCGGCTCTACCTTTACAATGGTTACATCCGTTACCTTGCCCGAGTCGGAGCTGCCGACCTCAGCCTGTAAGGCAGCAATTTTTCCGTTAATTTCCGATTGCTGCTTTTTCAATTCGGCCAGTTCGGCTTTTTTGTCTTTTGGTTTGCTT
>JBDSIC010000001.1:0-6095 GCA_039918195.1 Mucilaginibacter sp. | reverse complement strand
GTAATGGAACACGCCGGGCACATGACCTTCGCCAATAAAAAAATAACGCCCGGCGGCCACTGGATAGGCATCACCGCAATAGCCTGCAAGCAAACAAAGGCCGATGCGGTAAAAACAGCCCAGGCCTATGCGCTAACAGCAGTTGGCATGTACGATGCCTTTATATGCTGCTGGAATACAAAATATCAAACCAATTATATAAGGCCGGTTACCGTTATCAATGATAAAATAGACCCCAACTGGCAGTCGCGGCTGCAAACGCCGCCTTTCCCGGAATACCCCAGCGGCCACAGTAGTATTACAAGGGCGGCGGCGGTGATGCTCACACATCTGTTTGGCGAAAACTTCGCGTTCCAGGATACCAGTGATCTGCATTACATCGGCATGAAGCGGAATTTCACTTCCTTTGTACAGGCAGCGGATGAAGCCTCGATAAGCAGGTTTTACGGTGGTATACATTATAAGAATAGTGTTGACCAAGGTGCGGTTCAGGGCAAAAAGGTAAGCGAGTATATCATCGCTAAATTAAAACTCAAAAAATAATAGCTGACTAATATCATATACCATGAAAATAAAACTCACACTTCTTTTACTATTAACGGGAATAAGCGCCATTGCACAAAAGCAATTTGGCCCCGTTAACCCCAATACATCGCCCGAGGCAAGAAAATTGCTCGCGTACATTTACAGTATTAAGGGTAAAAATATGATATCGGGACAGCATACCTATGTTAAACAACCCGATAAGCATATAGACAGCGTAGTGGCTATTACAGGCAAAAAGCCGGCCCTTTGGGGTAACGATTTTATTTATAACTGGAAAACGGATGTGGGCCAGGATATTGTTAACGAATCGATAAAAAAATACAATGAGGGTTATATTATCTGCCTGATGTGGCACCAGGGTCGCCCTACTGACGACCCGCCTTACGATTGGAAAAAGAGCATACAGGCCGACCTTACCGATGAGCAATGGAACGAGCTGGTTACCCCCAATACTGAGTTAAATAAAAAGTGGCTGGCACAGATAGACAAGGTTGCCGTGTGGCTAAAACAACTACAGGACGCCAAAGTGCCGGTACTATGGCGCCCCTATCACGAAATGAATGGCGTTTGGTTTTGGTGGGGCGATAAAAAAGGCAAAAACGGCATATCAAAGCTTTGGCAAATGATGTACGACCGCTATACCAACTACCATAAACTAAACAATTTAATATGGGTTTGGGGCGCTAACGGCCCGCGCGACCTGCCGGAAGATGAGGCATTTCCTTATAAGTATTACTACCCCGGTGCTAAATACGTTGATATTTTAGGCACCGATATATACAACGCCGATTACGAGCAAAAAGACTATAACGAATTACTGCAACTGGCAAAAGGAAAACCTATTGCACTGACCGAAGTTGGCGAACTGCCCAAAGCACCCATATTAAAAGCCCAGCCCGAGTGGGTTTGGTTCATGGTATGGTCTAACTGGTTGTGGACGCATAACACGCACGAACTGGTAAAGGAAGTATATGACAATCCCAAAACTATAACGCTGGATGAGCTCAGCTATAAATAATTAAAGCTGTTGATTTTACGAAGAACGCCGGACATGTAACCATGCCCGGCGTTCTTGTTTATTTAAAGTTAATTTATAGAGGCACTGCCTTTGCACTCATTAACGACTTATTTCCTTGCATGTCGACAGCTTTTACGGTATATACTATGCCTCTCTTAGCCAATAGCTTGTCAACCATAAAATAAGTTAACGGGGTGTAGCCAATGCGTTTGCCGTTGGCGAAAATATTATAGCCCATAAACTGCCTGTTATCCTTTGATGCTTTCCATTGTAATACAATGCCGTCTTTAACCGTCTTTCGCGTTACCTTTTTTGGGGTTGATGGTGGCAATTTATCAGGGTCGAGCATTAAGATACAGTTCATCAGTGCCCTGAAGTTGTGGTAAGTACCTTTCCATATCTGGCCTTTTAAAGCCATTTTAAAATCCGGCTCCTTATCTATGCCACCCTGGTACCAATCACCGTTCTCGTGGTCTATTAAATAAGTTTGGGTATACGCCCATAGCTGTTTAAACTTAGCATAATACTGCAAACTATCCTTCGGGAACCTGTCAGACATCATCAGCAACGCGTTTAAACCTTCGGCCTGCGCCCACCAGTTTTTTCCGTCTTTAATAATAGTTATGCCGGGCTTGTCTTTATAGTAATAGCCTTCATCATAAAACCCGCCAACTTTACTATCCCAGCCATTTTTTAAGGCATGGTCAACCATTTTTTTAGCTATCCTAAGCGTCGTGGTGTCATTATGAATACCTAAAACATGCGAGGCTTCCAGCATCAGGTAGGCTGTTTCTACATCGTGGCCAAAAGATACATGGTCCAGGTAACGATGCTTCAGTATACTTTGGTCGGAAGAATCACGGGTAGAGACAGGTGTCCAGTCGGATTGGAAGAATAGTTGCAGGTTGCCTCTTGGCGTAGTTATTTTATCCCTTACCAAAAACAACAATTCGCTAAGTCGCTCCCGTAAAAGCTTATCGGGCCAAACAGTATACAGTTCTGTATAAGCCTCCAGCAAATGGATAGAAGTATTTTGGTCTTTATAGCCTTTATCAGAAACAGAAGGGAAATCCGCCGTTCTTTTTATAACCGTGCCATCCAGTTCCATATGCTGGTAATAGCCTTTGTAAACCGGGTCGTGGCTATGTTTCTCCAGCCACCAAAAAGCCTTTTTAGCTAAATTTAAACCTGCAGTATCGCCCGACTCCTGGTAATAAGCCGCCAAAGCGTAAATAGCGAAGGAGTTGCCGTAGGCTTCCTTCGGTGCGAAAGAGCCTTTTTTAACTTCACCCTGCCGGTTTGTAAAAGTATAAAACCCGCCATTGGTTTTGTCCCACAGCACATCCCTCAAAAATTGAAACCCGTGTTTAGCGCCCGTTTTAAAGTAAGGTACAGTCGGGTACATTAATGCCGCTTTAGCGTTTGACCAGGTGTGCCTTGCCTGGGTCACAATCATTTTATCCTGGTTTTCCGCCTGTTTAAAATTGTAGGTGAAGGCGCTTAAAAATCCACCATACAAGGTATCTACAGATAGCGGGTACCACTTATCCAGCAGTCCCCCGCGGGCTGATTGTTTCATTTCCGCAGCTATCTTTAATTTTTCGCTTTGCGCGAAAACAGTTAATGAACTGCAATAAAAAACAATAAGTAAGCTATATTTAAGCCATCTTCTTTTCAAAAAAAACCGGTTCATAATTTGGATATATCTGATAATATAAAATTAGTAGTATTCGCAGTTACTACTTCATATTGGCAAGAATAGATAAGTATTTGTTAAAATATCATTATATCTTTCTTAACAACGGGCATACCTTTATCTTGCCTGTAATAACATCTAAAAAAACCAATCTTAAAAATGCAATTTAAATCTAAATTCTTTACTATAACTTTTATTGGTGTATGCTTTGCATCCGCTACCCTGGCACAGCAACCCAAAACCATGAAGCTGAATAAGCAGGAGTACCTTGAATACCAGGGCGTGAACGTGATGCTGGCACATGATTTTTACCCCGAAGGCCACCAGGGCGGCGTTGGCATTATACAAAACGGGCAGCGTGTTGCCACCAATGGCGATATCAGGCTGGAGCCTACGCCGGGCCAGTGGGCCGCCATACCTAAAGTAGGTAAGCGCGTAATAAACACCGCCACACAGGAAGTTAGCGTACGCATGGAATACCCAAACCCCGAAATAAACCGAAAAGGCTTTAATCCTATCATATATCCCGACCTGAATTTTGCTTACAACATTCGTGTTTTGCCGGTGGGCAAGGCTTTTAAAATAATTGTGGATTTGGACAAGCCACTGCCTGATGAATGGATAGGCAAGGTCGGCTTCAACTTTGAGCTGTTCCCGGGCATATTGTTCGGCAAAAGTTATTATATGGATAAGCAGTTTGGTATTTTTCCGCAGCAGGCAAACGGCCAAATGTATAAAGATGCCGGCGGCGAGTTACAAACCGTACCCATGGCTAAAGGCAAGACACTTACCATTGCGCCCGAACTGGCTATACAGCGTTTGCAGATAGAAAATCTTTCATCCGGCGATCTTGAACTGCTTGATGGCCGCGGCAAACATAACAACGGTTGGTTCGTAGTACGTTCGCTGGTGGCTAAAGGCGCAACTAAAAATGCTATTGTGTGGCTGGTAACACCAAATGCGGTGGAAGGTTGGAAATCAGAACCGGTTATACAGGTTTCACAAGTCGGCTATCATCCTGCGCAGCAAAAAATAGCGGTGGTGGAACTGGACAAAAACGATGCAAGGAAAGAAAATATTTCGTTAGTACGTATCGCTGAAAAAGGCGGTTTTGAAACCATACTTACAGCTAATCCTACTACCTGGGGCAGATTTTTAAGATATAACTATTTACAATTCGACTTTACAAAAGTAACCAGGCCGGGCATGTATATGGTGCGTTATGGCAAGCACCAGACACAACCGTTTGCTATTAGCGCCGATGTGTATAAAGAAAATGTATGGCAGCCTACGCTGGATTACTTTTTGCCCGCCCAAATGTGCCACATGCGCGTAAATGATAAATACCGGGTTTGGCATGGCGTATGCCATTTGGATGATGCCCGCATGGCACCGATAGATTCGAACCATTTTGATGGTTATATACAGGGAAGCTCCACCCTTACCAAATATAAACCGGGCGACAATGTACCTATGCTGAACAGGGGCGCCTGGCATGATGCAGGTGATTTTGACCTGAGGGTAGAATCGCAGGCCGAGACGGTATACGGGCTGACTTTAGCCTATGAAGAATTCGACGAGAAGCATGATAATACCTCTATTAACCAGCAAACACTGGTTACCGAGATACACGAACCCGATAACAAACCCGATCTTTTACAGCAAATTGAACATGGCCTGTTATCAATTACCGGTGGTTATAAGGCTTTAGGCAGGTTGTACCGGGGTATCATCGAGCCAACACTGCCCCAATACGTAATGTTAGGCGATGCGGCCGCGCTAACCGATAATGTACCCTTTAACGCGGCAACGCCACCTACGGTAAGCGGCACAAAACCCTGGGCGGATGACCGCTGGGTATTTACCGAAAACAACCCCGGGCGCGAGATAGAAACTGCCGCCGCGCTTGCCGCGGCCAGCCGTGCCATGAAGGGTTATAATGATACGCTGTCGCAACAAAGCCTGCAAATTGCCAAACAACTGTGGGAACAATCGGCTAATACTAAAGACAATCCCCGCCGCATACAACTGGCAACAGAACTGTTTTTGACTACGGGCGATAAGGTTTACCAGGATTACCTTGTGAGCAAAACACCCGATATTGTTAAGGGCATAAACCATACCGGCTGGTTCATCGGCCGTACTTTAAAACGCATTGTTAACGCTGAGTACAGGACAGCCATTACCGGCGCAGTAAAAACATTATATACCGGTATACAGGAGCAAGGTAAAAAAACACCATACGGCGTACCTTACGAGCCAAGTATATGGGGTGCCGGCTGGGGTATACAAAACTTTGGTTTCCAGCAGTATTTCCTGCACGCTTATTTCGCGGATATTGTGCCTGCCGATTATATGCTTGATGCGCTGAACTTTGTTTTGGGCTGCCACCCCGGTTCAAATACGTCATCGTTCGTATCGGGTGTAGGGTCGCAATCCATGACAACCGCTTACGGTGCTAACCGTGCCGACTGGTCATACATCCCCGGCGGAAGCGCTTCAGGCACTGCACTGATACGCCCTGATTTCCCTGAGTTATTGAAATGGCCATTTTTATGGCAGCAGGGCGAATACGTACTTGGCGGCGGAACAACTGATTACCTCTTCCTGGCCATAGCGGCTGACCGGGTGCTAAACAAGAAATAAAAATACCCCTTCCCTTAATTAAAAAACCCGGTAAATACCGGGTTTTCGCTTGGTTAAAAAATTGCTTGGTTCGCAAAAGTATCTTAAATCGGTTTAATTTTCCAGTGCTTTAGCTGCGCGATAAATTTTATAAGTTCAGTTGCTATCAATTGGTGATCGGCCAAGTCAGGGTGCCCGCCGCAGCCATTG